>CAYPQR010000083.1:0-9236 GCA_964412865.1 uncultured Intrasporangiaceae bacterium | reverse complement strand
GTGGCAGCCGTAGGAGTTGCCCGCGGAGTCGGTGTTGTTCTTGAAGACGAAGATCTTCCCGTCGACACCCTCGTCGGCCAGGCGCAACTGGGCGTCCTCGACCAGGCCCTCGAGGATCCGCTCCCCCGCCTTGTCGTGGATCACCACGTCGCGCACGTCGTCGCACTCGGGGGTCGCATATTCGGGGTGGCTGCCGACATCGAGATAGAGCCGGGAGCCGTTGCCGAGGAAGACGTTGCTCGATCGGCCCCACGACACGACCTTGCGGAAGAGATACCGCGCCACTTCATCGGGAGTCAGCCGCCGCTGGCCGTCGAACGTGCAGGTCACGCCGTACTCGTTCTCGATACCGAAGATTCGCCGGTCCATACTTCGACTTTAGTCCGCGGGGCCCGTGATCCCGCCCCCGACGCGTCCACCTGATGGGATGGTCCGGATCCGTTACAGATCCACCCAGGCGGTCCCCAGCCGCCGCGGCACCGCCCCGCCGGAGGTTGCGGCGGCGACGGCTGCCTCCACGTCGGCGTAGCTCGCGGCAGCAAGGCGCAGTGTTGCCTGCTGCGCATAGTCGGTGCCCACCACCTCGATGCCGCGAGCACGCAGGTCGGCCTCCACCCGGCCGGCGTCCGCGTGCGGGAGGTCGACGCCCGCCAGAACCCGCTCCTCGCGGCGCACCAATGTCGCCCGATCCAGCGCGCTCGAGACGGTGTCGCCGTATGCGCGCGCGAGCCCGCCGGCACCGAGCAGGGTGCCGCCGAACCATCGGGCGACGATGGCGACCACGTCGCTGAGGCCCGCACCGACGAGCACCTCCAGCATGGGTGCCCCGGCCGTACCGGACGGCTCACCGTCGTCGTTGGACCGCCGCAGCGCACGGTCGGGCCCGAGCACGAACGCCGTGCAGTGATGGCCCGCGTCTCGGTGCTGCCGGCGTACGTCGGCAATCACCTCCCGTGCCGCCGGCTCGTCATCGGCGCGCAGCACCATGCCGAGGAAGCGGGAGCGCTTCACCTCGATGACGGCCTGTGCCCGGGTCCCCCGCGCCAGAGTTCGGTAGCTCACGCCAGCGAGGCCACCCACGCCTCGTGCAGGGCGGCATATCGACCATCACCGGCGTGAATCAGGGCATCCGGCGAACCATCCTCCAGGATCCGGCCGTGCTCGAGCACCAGCACCCGGTCGGCGACCTCGACGGTGGACAGCCGGTGCGCGATGATCAATGCCGTGCGGTCGGCCAGCACTGTCTCGAGCGCGCGCTGCACCAGTCGCTCGCTGGGGATGTCGAGCGACGAGGTCGCCTCGTCGAGGATCAGCACGTCGGGGTCTGCCAGGAAGGCCCGCGCGAACGCGACCAGCTGGCGTTGACCGGCCGACAATCGCCCGCCCCGCTTGGCCACGTCGGTGTCGTAGCCCTGCGGCAGCGTCTCGATGAACTGGTCGGCGCCGACGGCGCGCGCGGCCGCCCGCACCTGGTCATCTGTCGCCTCGGGCCGCCCGAAGCGGATGTTGTCCGCCACCGATCCCTCGAACATGAAGTTCTCCTGGGTCACCATGACGACCTTGTGGCGCAACTCGTCCTGCGTGAGCGACCGCACGTCGACCCCGTCCAGGGTGATCCGACCGCGCGTCGGGTCGTAGAACCTGGCCATCAGTTTGGCGATCGTCGTCTTGCCGGCGCCGGTGGTGCCGACCAGGGCCACGGTCTGGCCCGCCGGGATCTGCAGGTCGAGCCCCGGCAGCACCGGTTCCCCGTCCACGTAGGCGAAATGGACGTCCTCGAAGCGGACCGCACCGTCCACCTTCGCCAGACTCACCGGGTGCTCGGGATCGGCGATGCCCGGCTTCTCGGCGAGCACGCCCGCCAGCTTCTCCAGCGCGGCGTTGGCCGACTGGAAGGTGTTGAAGAACTGGGTGATGTCCTGCATCGGCTCGAAGAACATCCGAAGATAGAGCAGGAACGCGGTGAGCACGCCGACCGACATCTGGCCGTGGACGGCCAGCCAGCCGCCGTAGAGCAGCACCACGGCGGTCGTCAGGTTGCCGACGAGTTTGACCGAGGGGATGAAGATTGCCACGACCTTGAAGATGCGCTCGTTGATGTCGCGGTAGCGATCCGAGACGTCCTCGAAGATCTCCTGGTTGCGCGGCTCGCGGCGGTAGGCCTGCACCGCCTTGATGCCCGTCATCGTCTCGACGAACTGGACGATGACCAGTGCTGCGGTCTCCCGGATGCTGCGATAGATCTTGGCCGACTGCCGGCGGAACCAGACGCTGAGCGCGACGAGGATCGGGAAACTGATCAGACACACCAGGCCGAGCCGCACGTCGAGGGTGACCAGCAGGATCGCGGTGCCGACCAGCGTCAGGACGGCGGTGATCAGGATGTCGAAGCCGTCCTCCAGCAGGTTCTGGATCGCCTCCATGTCGCTGGTCGAGCGGCTGACCACGCGCCCGGACGTGTAGCGGTCGTGGAACCGCACGTCGAGCCGCTGGAAGTGCCGATAGATCCGGCGCCGCAGCTCGAGCAGCACCTGCTGGCCGATGCGCCCCGAACGATCCAGGAAATACATCCGGCTGCCCGACTGCAGCAGCACGGCAATGCAGAGCACGACCACGACGAGGATCAGGTTGCGGGCGCTGCCGCCGGACATCAGCGGCGGAAGGCCGTGGTCGATCCCGATCTGCACGAGACGTGGCACGGAGAGCTGCGCGGCGTTCTGGACGACGACGACCACCGCCAGCCATACCAGCTGCCACCGGTACGGGCGAAGCATGCTGCCGAGCAGGCGGCGCGCCTCGGCACGCCGAGGGGTGTGATCCTCCACCGACTCGTCGGCCGCCAGATCCATCCGACCGCGCCAACTGTCCTTGCCCCGCCCGCGATCCTCGGAGTCGCTCGTCCCGGCCCGGCCACGCGTCTGCTGCATACTCATCGATGCACCCCCTGCCGGCCGGCCCGTGCCTCCAGGTCGTCGTCGCCCTGCCCGCATTCGGCGGCCTCGTCCATGAGGCGGCGGTCGCTGAGGCACTCGCGTTCGTTCTCGTCCTGCCAGCATGGTTGCCGCTCGAGGTCGTCCTCGAGATCGTCGTCCGCAGCCAACAGGTAGCGATAGGCGGGCACGCTGTCGAGCAACTCACGGTGCGTGCCGACGTGGGTGATCGTGCCGTCCTGCAGCAGGGCCACGCGATCGGCCAGCAGCACCGTGGAGGCGCGGTGGGCCACCACGATCCCTGTGACGTCCCGCAGCACTCGCCCGAGCGCCTCCTCCACCAGCGCCTCGGTATGCACGTCGAGCGCCGACAACGTGTCGTCGAGGACGAGCACCTTGGGCCGTGAGAGGACGGCGCGAGCGAGCGAAAGACGCTGCCGCTGCCCGCCGGAGAGACTCATCCCCTGCTCGCCGATGCGAGTGTCGAGGCCGAACGGGAGGTCGTAGACGAACTGCGCCTGCGCGACCTCGACGGCTTCGGCCACCTCGGCGTCGCTCGCGTCGGGCCGCCCGAGACAGATGTTCTCTCGAGCGGACATCGAGAACAGCGTGGGATCCTCGAACGCGGTCGCCACCGTCCGTCGCAGCGTGTCGAGCGACAGTTCTCGCACGTCGTGACCGTCGATCAGGATCGCTCCCTCCGTCACGTCGGTCAGCCGCGGGATCAGCCCGGTCAGCACCGACTTGCCGGCACCCGTCGCGCCGACCAGGGCGACCGTCTCACCCGGCCGCAGGTCCAGGTCGACATGGCGTAACGCCCATGGCTGGTCCTCGCCCGTGTCCGGAAAGCGATATCCGACATCGACGAGCTGTAGGTGGCCGGCCGCGCGCTGACCGGACGACGAGCCGGCCCCGCTTCGGATCTCCACCGGCGCGTCGAAGATCTCGGCGATCCGGTCGGCGGCGGTCATCGACTCCTGAGTCATCGACAGCAGGAAGCCCATCGAGGAGATCGGCCATACCAGCGAGAGCATCAGGGTGATGAACGCGACCAGCGTGCCGAGCGTCAGTTCCCCTTGGCCGGCCGCGACGGCTCCGAGGGCCAGCACGACGATCAGCGTGAGATTCGGGATCGCTTCGAGCAGGGTCCAAAAGCGCGCGCGGACCTTCACCTTGTCGACCTCGATGTCGTTGAGGTGCGCGGCCTGCACGTCGAACCGGTCGTAGAGGTAGTCCTCCCGCCCGAACGACTTGATCACCCGTAGCCCGAGCGCGGCCTCCTCGACGTGTGTGGCGACCTGGCCGGCCTGGTCCTGCGCTCGACGGGAGAGCTTGGTGTAGAGCCGCTCGTAGTGCAGCACCGTTGCCGTGATCGGGACGATCGACGCCAGCACGACGACGCCCAACGGCCAATACATCAGCAGCAGGATGACGGTGATGATGACGATCTGCAGGAAGTTGAGCACCAGAAAGATCAGCCCGAAGCTGATGAATCGCCGAACGGTGCTCAGATCGTTCATGATCCGCGACAGCAACTGCCCCGACTGCCACTTGCCGTGGAACGACATCGGCAGGATCTGCAGCTGTGCATAGAGATCCTTGCGGATGTCGGTCTCGACGCCGAGTGTCGCCCGTGCCATCAGGAAGCGACGGACGAAGAACGTGACGGCCTCCAGCACGCCGATGGCCACGGCGGCCGTGCCCCACAGCCACAGGCCGCGGCTGTCCTTGTCCGAGATCGGCCCGTCGATGATCGCCTTGGTGATCAGCGGGATCACGATGGTCGTCAGGATGCCGAGTGTCGCGACGAGGAACAGGCTCACCCAGCGTGTGCGGTAGGGGCGAAGATACGGGATCAGGCGCAACAGGTCCGAATACCGATGCCGGTGCTGTGCCCGGGCGCCGATGGCGGGATCCCGGTCGAGATGTGATCCGGCGCGCACCGCCGTGGTGGTGACCTTCGAAGACGTGCCCGGACCCGCTGCCATCCGCGTTCGCATCCTCCTTCTGCCGGTGCCCGGCCCTCGCGCCCCTTGACTGTCCGGTGCGACGAGCCGGAGCCTTCCTGGGCAATTCATCCGACGTCGAATATATTCCCCAAATATTTCGATGTCGAATCAAATACCCCGCCTCGCCGGGCCCATGGCAAGCGTCGACCCCGCCGCCGACAGGGCATCACGACGATCGCCGGCCCGACCCCGAGGGCCCGACCGGCGATCGCTGCTCCTGGAGCGGCTACTCCCCCGTGAGCGTGTCGTGCGATCCCGGAGTGGAATCGTCGGTGCGCGGCACGTCCTGCGTCGGTGAATCCTGGTTGAGCAGGTCGGCCAGCAGCGGCCCCGCGAGTCGTCGGAAGGTGCGTCGCGGGCGCCGTCGGTCGAGCACGGCGACCTCCAGCTCCTCGGGCCCGAGCACACGCTCGTCGCCATCACTCTCGCCCAGCTGCTTGACCGCCAACCGCAGGGCCGACCCCAGCTCCATGCCGCGCTCCCAGTGCTCCTTGAGCCCACCGGTGATCTTCTCCGCGGCACCGCCGACCGCGACGAATCCGGGCTCGTCGCCGACCGATCCGTCGTAGGTGAGCCGGTAGATCTGGTCCTCGTCCTGGCTCGCGCCGACCTGCGCGACGACGATCTCGACCTCGTAGGGCTTGGACTCCTGGGTGAACACGGTCCCGAGCGTCTGCGCATAGGCATTGGCCAGCCCCCGCGCCGTCACGTCGGAGCGGTCGTACGAGTAGCCGCGCAGGTCGGCGTAGCGCACGCCCGCGACGCGCAGGTTCTCGAATTCGTTGTATTTGCCGACCGCGGCGAACGCGATGCGGTCATAGATCTCGGACACCTTGTGCAGGGCACGGCTGTGGTTCTCGGCGACCAGCACGACACCGCCCGCATAGGTGAGCACGACCACGGACCGCCCCCTGGCAATGCCCTTGCGAGCATAGTCGGCCCGGTCCTTCATCAACTGCTCGGGCGAGACGTAGAACGGCATACTCATCGGCGTGCACCCCCCTTCGCACGACGGTCGTCGACCACGGCTTGCACGTAGCGCTCGAGTGCTTCGTCGTCGACGAAGCGGACTCCCTCCCGGTCGACGACCGCCACCGTCGGCCAGATGCGCCGGCCGAGGTCGGGGCCGCCGGTCGCGGAGTCGTCGTCGGCGGCGTCATACAACGCCTCGATCGTCACGCGCACGACGTGCTCCTCGTCGAGACCGGGCTGCCAGAGCTTCTTCAGTGCCCCACGGGCGAACAGCGAACCGGACCCGACGCTGTGGTAGTCGTGCTCCTCGTAGCAGCCTCCGGTCGGGTCGTAGGAGAAGATCCGCCCGCGGTCGCGATCGAGATCGAAGCCCGCGAACAGCGGCACCGCGGCCAGCCCCTGCAGCGCCATGCCGAGGTTGCCCCGGATCATGGTGGCGAGCCGATTCGCCTTGCCGTCGAGGGACAGCAGCGCCCCCTCGATCTTCTCGTAGTGCTCCAACTCGACCTGGAACAGTTGCACCAGTTCGATCGCGATACCGGCGGTGCCGGCGATGCCCACGGCCGAATAGTCATCGGCCGCAAACACCTTCGTCATCTCGTGGTTGGCGATGAGGTTGCCCATCGTCGCGCGACGGTCACCGGCGAGCACGACACCGTCGGCGTATTCCAGCGCCACGATGGTCGTCCCGTGGGGAAGGTCGGCGGCGGCGCCGGACGGCACAGTGCGCGATCCCGGCGTCAAATGGGGCGCATACCCGGTCAGGAATTCGGTGAAGGAGGACGAGCCCGGCTGCATGAAGCCCGCCGGGAGCCGCCCGTCGACACGGTCGCTCATTCGCCACCCTTCTGGACGAAACCGCGCACGAATTCCTCCGCATTGCTCTCCAGCACACCGTCGATCTCATCGAGCACATCGTCGGCGTCGTCGCTGACTTCCTGGGAGCCCGTCGCGGGCGCCGGCGCGTCGTCCGGGTAGTCGTCGTCAGGCCCGTCGTCGCGCCGCTGCGGGTTCTTGTATTCCTGAGTCGCCATCGCTGGCCCCTTTCTCGAGGTCCTGTCTCCAGCCTATCGACTCACTCCGACGAATGAGCCAGGGCACGCAGCAGTTCCTCTGCGCTGTGCGCAGACTCCATCAGAGCGCCGACGTGGGCCTTCGTGCCGCGCTCCGGCTCGAGCATCGGCACGCGCTGCAGGCTGGTCTCACCCGGCACGTCGAAGATGATCGAGTCCCACGACGCGGCCGCGACCTCACCCGGGAATCGGGCCAGGCACGAGCCGCGGAAGTATGCCCTCGTGTCCTCCGGCGGCCGGGTCACCGCACGAACCACGTCGTCGTCGTCCACGAGCTGGTCGAACCGACCGCCGGCCGCGAGGCGGTGGTAGATCCCCTTCGCCTCGCGAACGTCCGACCACTGGATGTCGATCGCCCGTAGCCGGTGGTCGTCCCACGACAGGTCATCGCGCGCTCGGTAGCGCTCCAGCGTCGCCAGCTTGGCGACCCAGTCCAGTTGGCGCACGCATTCCATGGGGTCGCGTTCGAGCCGGGTGAGCACCTCGCCCCAGAGCCGCATCACCTCGGCCGTGTCGTCGTCCAGATCGTTGCCGTGCACCCGCGCCAGCCAGGTCTGGGCCATCTCGTGGTAGCACCACAGCACCTGCACGGCGGTCATCTCGCGCCCGTCGGCGAGACGAACCTTCGTCTGCAACGTCGGATCGTGCGAGATGGCCTGCAGGGTCGCGACCGGCTTCTCGATCGTCAGGTCCTGGCCGACCGCACCGTCCTCGATCATGCCGAGTACGAGACTGGTGGTTCCCAGCTTGAGCAGATTGGCGACGTCGCACAGGTTGGCGTCACCGATGATCACGTGCAGCCGGCGATAACGGTCGGTCACGGCGTGCGGCTCGTCGCGAGTGTTGATGATCGGCCGTTTCAAGGTCGTCTCGAGGCCGACCTCGACCTCGAAGAAGTCCGGTCGCGAGGCGATCTGGAAGCCCGGGCGGCGCGATTCCACGCCGATGCCCACACGGCCGGCACCGCACATGACCTGCCGCACCACGAAGAACGGGAGCAGGTGGGTGACGATGTCGCTGAACGGGGTCTTGCGGCTCATGAGGTAGTTCTCGTGAGTGCCGTAGGACGATCCCTTGCCGTCGGTGTTGTTCTTGTAGAGGTTCACCCCTGGCTCGCCCGGAATGGTCAGCAACCGCACCGCCTCCCGCATGACCAGCTCTCCCGCGCGATCCCACGTGACCGCGGCGCGAGGGTTGGTCACCTCGGGCGAACTGTATTCGGGGTGGGCATGATCCACGTAGAGCCGCGCGCCGTTCGTGAGGACGACGTTGGCCAGCGTCGGATCCTCCTCGTCGGTCAACTGGCTCGGATCGGCCGATCCCCGCGCGAGATCGAAGCCGCGGGCATCGCGCAGCGGCGCCTCGTTCTCGTAGTCCCAGCCCGCGCGCGCCGCGCGCAGGCCCTGCTCGCGGGCGTAGGCGGTGACCACCCGGCCCGACTGCACCATCGGGTTGGCGTTGGGCTCGCCGGGCACCGAGATGCCGTATTCCGTCTCGATGCCCATGACCCGTCGAACGCTCATACTCCGACCATAGTCACGCGGGAGTGCCGCACACGAGGGACGGGGGTGCGCGGAAGGGCCCGGCCGGGTCGCGGGCGAGCTAGAGGTATTGGCCCGTGCCCTTGATCGAGTCGATCGCGCGACCCGGGGTCGTGCCGTCCTTGCCGTCGATGAGGGTGCGGATGTAGACGATGCGCTCGCCCTTCTTGCCGGAGATCCGTGCCCAGTCGTCGGGGTTGGTCGTGTTGGGCAGGTCCTCGTTCTCCTTGAACTCGTCGACGCACGACTCCAGCAGATGGTCGACCCGGATGCCCCGCGACCCGAGGGTCAGCTGGTCCTTGATCGCCATCTTCTTGGCCCGGTCGACGATGTTCTGGATCATCGCCCCCGAGTTGAAGTCCTTGAAATACAAGATCTCCTTGTCGCCGCTGGCGTAGGTGACCTCGAGGAACTGGTTCTCCTCGATCTCGGTGTACATCCGCTCGACCGTCGCCTGGATCATCGCCTCGACGGTGTCTTGCGGCGATCCGCCGTTCACGGCGAGATCGTCCGCGTGCAGCGGCAGGTCGACCGTGAGGTACTTGCTGAAGATGTCGCGGGCGCTCTCGGCATCCGGACGCTCGATCTTGATCTTGACGTCGAGACGCCCCGGTCGCAGGATCGCGGGGTCGATCATGTCCTCGCGGTTGGACGCGCCGATGACGATGACGTTCTCCAGCGTCTCGACACCGTCGATCTCGGCGAGCAGCT
>CAYPQR010000082.1:0-9287 GCA_964412865.1 uncultured Intrasporangiaceae bacterium | reverse complement strand
CCGTCGACGTCGCCCTGATCGCGGTATGGCTGGTGTTGCTGCACTTCCGCCGGCGTTGGCCGCTGCCGATCGCCCTGACGCTCTCCGCCGTGACCGTCGTCAGCGCGACGGGAATCGGCGCCATGGGCATCGCGCTCGTCTCCTTGTCCACACACCGCAACCGGCGCCACATCCTGGCCACCTGCGTGGTGTCCTTCGCCGCAGGCATGGGGTTCCAGGTGCTGGCCGATCCGCAGAGCACCCGCGCCGACTGGATCACCAATGTCGTTTTCACCGTCCTGTTCCTCGCCCTGTGCGTCGCGACCGGCCTCGCCGTCGGCGCACGGCGAGAAGTGGTCGCCGGGCTCGAGGCCCGTCTGCAGGACGCCGAGCGCGAGCAGGTGCTCCGCGAGGCACAGGCGCGGATCGCCGAGCGTGCACGCATCGCGAGGGAGATGCACGATGTGCTGGCCCACCGGATCTCGTTGGTGGTCATGCATTCCGGGGCTCTCGCCTACCGCACGGACGCCTCCGCGGACGAAGTGCGACACAGCTCCGAGATCATCCGGGACAACGCGCAGCTGGCGCTGACCGAGCTGCGCGAGGTGCTGGGCGTGTTGCGCGACCCGGACCCCGCCGGGGCACCACCCGCTGCGCCGCAACCAACCCTCGCCGACCTCCGTTCGATGATCGAGGAGGCCCGCAGGATGGACGGGCCCATCACGCTCACGGCTCCCCATTCGTGGAGCGGTCTGTCCGAGAACGTGTCTCGCAACGCATTCCGCATCATCCAGGAGTGTGTCACCAATCGGCGCAAGCACGCGCCGGGATCCCCGATCACGATCACCCTCTCGCATCAGGGTGACCTACTGCTCCTCGAGTGCCGAAACGCGTTGAATGACAAGGATGCCCCGGAGTCCGGAATACCCGTCTCCGGTCTCGGCCTGGTGGGGCTCACCGAGCGTGCAGTGCTGTCCGGAGGAGAACTCACGTATGGCCGCGACCGCGCGGGTGACTTCGTCGTCAAGGCATCGCTACCGTGGCCCCGTGACCACGAGCCCTGAGCCCTCGATCCGCGTCCTGCTCGTCGACGACGACGCCCTGGTGCGCGCCGGCCTGAAGATGATCGTCGGAGGTGAGCACGACATCGACGTCGTGGGCGAGGCCGCCGACGGTGCGGCCGCGCTGCGGCTGATCGAGCAGCATCGGCCGGATGTGGTGCTCATGGACATCCGTATGCCGGTGCTCGACGGCATCGAGGCGGCGCGCCGCGCCATGGAGCGGGACGAGCCACCTCACGTGATCGTGCTGACGACGTTCGACGCCGACGACCTCGTGGTCCAGGCCCTGCGGGTCGGAGCGGTGGGCTTCCTGCTCAAGGACACTCGGCCGGAGCAGCTGGTCGCCGCGATCCGCGCCGTCGCGGACGGGGATCCCGTGCTCTCACCGAGCGTGACACGGCAGTTGGTGGCCCGTGTCACCGCCGAGAGCACGGCTGCCGCCGACGCCGGGGCACGCATACGCCTGGATGCTCTGACCCCACGCGAACACGAGGTGGCCGACTGCGTCGCGGATGGGCTGTCCAACGCACAGATCGCGCGGCGTCTCTACATGAGCGTCCCCACGGTCAAGGCGCACGTTTCGAGCGTGCTGGCGAAGCTCGAGGCCGAAAACCGGGTCCAGGTGGCGATATTGGTCCACGAGGCCAGACGCGAGTCGTAGCCGACGCCGCTCATCCGAATTGTTCGTCGATCGCCACGAGATTCGCATCGACGAGTTGCTGCGCCGCCTGCCGGGCGGAGATCCCACCGGCCTCGGCGCGGTCGAGCATCTGCGTGACGACATCGCGCATCGAGCTCCGCACCATCTTCTCGGCGTCGCCCGAATCCGCACCGATGTCGCCGAAAAGGGTCCACCACCACCATGCGTTGGTGCCGGAGTTGGCGACGAAGTCGGGCAGGACGGTGATACCGCGTTCACGCAGCGATGCCTCGGCCTCGGGCAGCGTCGGCATGTTGGCCGCCTCCGCGATGACGCTTGCCCGCACTCGCTCCTGGTTCTCCGCGGTGATGCAGTATGACGTCGCCGCCGGCACGAGGACGTCGCAGTCGAGGTCGAGCCACGCATCGCCATCCAGCCGCCGGTCGGCAGCGCCGAGCTGCCCTCGGTCGATGCCGCCGAGTGGATCGCGGGTGCGCAGCAGGCGTTCGACGTCGAGGCCGTCCGGGTTGGCGACGGTGCCGTGCACATCGACCAGCCCGACGATGGTGACTCCGGCCTGCGCCAGATAGCGCGCCGTCGCACCGCCCATCGAGCCGAAACCCTGCACCACGGCCCGCGATTTCGCGGGGTCCACGTGCCTGCGATCGAGCAGGGTCAGCGCCGATTCGGCGACCCCGAGCCCGCCCACGAGCTCGGGAAGGCTGACGCCGTCGACCACGATCTCGAACGCGTCGGCGAGGCGAGCCCGGGCCTCGGCAGGGTCATCGAGCAGCGGGTAGATCGCCTCGATCGAGCTGGTGAGGCCGACCTCCTCGATGGCGTCGTCGATGGTGTCCTGCCGGACGCCGAGATCCTCGCCCGTGGTCCAGTGGTGCTGGATGATGGCTCGGACGGCGTCCAGGAAGCGCGTAAGCAGCTGCCGCGCCCGCGGATCCCGCGGGTCGCAGTCGATGCCTCCCTTGGCACCGCCCAGAGGCACGTATTTGTTGCCGGGCCGGTAGTGCAGCGCCTCCTTGCGCGTCATACCCTCCGCCAGGCCGCGCACCTCGTCGAGAGTGCAGCCCTCCCGCATCCGCAGTCCCCCGCTGGAGACGCCCCGCACCAGTCGGTCGATGACGACGAAACCCTGACGACCGGTCACCGCGTCGGTCCAGATCACTTGCAGATGTGGCGCAGTGGTCTGCGGCGGGGTTGCGGTCATCGTGCCTCCTCGAGATCGTTTATTGAATCACCATGCAGTAAGCGGATCACGCCTGTCAACACGGGACGGCACGATCGATCACGCCGGCCGCAGCGCCTGTGCATCCACGCCGAGTTCGTGCGCGACCACGTCGCGTGTGCGATCGCCCATACGAGCGGCGCTCGCGGCGCCCTCGTGCACGATCGCCTGCACGGCCAGGCCGTCCAGAAACGCCGTGATCCGCCACGCCGCCTCGCGGGCATCCACGACGTGGAACTCCCCCGCCTCGACTCCGCGCTCGATCACGGCGGTCAGCGCCTGCTTCCACGCGAGATCGACGCTGCGGCCCGCGCGGCGCAGGGCCGGCTCACGCAGGCCGGCCGCCCAGTTCTCGATCCACAACCGCCAGCCCCGCGCATCCGCGGTCGGCGCATACCAGGCCAGTGCGGCCACCAATTCCTCTGTCGCAGAAACGGTGCCGTCGGTCATAGCGCTCAGCTTGTCGAGATCGCGCTGCGCCGCCCAGGTGAAGGACTCGGCGATCAACGCGTCCTTCGTCTGGAAGTGGTAGGCGATCAGCGAGGGGCTCACCCCCAGCCGGGAGGCGACGTCGGCGAAGCGAAGCGACGCCGAGCCGAATTCGTCGATCAGTGCCGCGCACGCACTCAGGATCTCGTCCCGGCGCACCTGGGGTGTCTTTCGCGTTCTCGCCACAGGCCTGAGCGTAGGCCACGGCCCCACCTGCCCGGACCCTTGACACGGCGCACGGCCCGGGCACACCATACCTGTTATTAACTGGCCGTTCAGTTGCGTCCCGTCCCCGTATCCGCTGGAGGTCTGCCCGTGACGTGCCCTCCGGGTCCGGAACTCGACCTGTCGGTCTTCTACGACCCGCGGTCGGTTGCCGTCGTCGGCGCATCGGACAACCCTGCCAAGTGGGGCTATTGGCTCGCGGCGGGTGCCCTCGAGGGCCGGTCGAGACGTGAGGTGCACTTCGTCAACCCCTCGGGTCGCGGGATCCTCGGCGCGCCCTGCAGCCGGCGTCTCGACGACCTTCCCGAGGCGCCCGAGCTGGTGGCGCTGTGCGTGCCGCCCTCCCAGATCGCCGACACCCTCGACCAAGGCTGTGCCATGGGTGTGCGGGGGTATGTGTGCATCACCGCACGCGTGCCCCGCGAGACCGAACTCGTCGAGCGGGTGCGAGCAGGCGGGGCCCGGTTCATCGGCGCCAACAGCCTCGGCATCTACAACGCGGCGACGAACCTGAGACTCGCGTGGGGGCCGTTCATGCCGGGACCCCTCGCCGTCATCACGCAGAGCGGCCAGGTCGGTTCGGAGCTGGCCCTCCAGTGCGCACAGCAGGGCATCGGGGTGTCGCGACTCGTCTCCGTCGGCAACCAGACCGACGTGCGCGCGCGAGAACTCCTGGAGGATCTGGCCACCGACGACGAGACACGTGCCGTCGCGCTCTACCTCGAGAGCTTCGCAGACGGCACCGCGCTCTTCGAAACGTTGCGCGACCTGCGGTCGGCCGGAAAGCCCACCCTGTTGCTCACGGTCGGAGCAAGCCCGGCGAGCTCCCGACTCGCTCGATCGCACACCGGTTCGCTCACGTCCCCGACACACGCTGTCGACGCCGCCTGTCGAGCGGCCGGTGTGCTGCACGTGCACACACCACACCAGCTCGCCGCCGTCGCCCGGGCCGTGCTCGCCGGCACCGCGACCTGCGGACGCCGCATCGCGATCGTCGGCGACAGCGGCGGTCAGTGCGGGATCGCGGCGGACATGGCACATTCGGCGGGATTGACCGTGCCCGACCTGGCCGAGCCCACCAAAGCCGCTCTCCAACAACACATTCCGGACGGAGCCGGCCTGTCGAACCCAGTGGACCTCGCGGGCGCCGGAGAGGCGGACCTGTTCAACTACGCCGATGTCGTCGACGCCGCGATGTCGGACGAAGCTGTGCAAGCCGTCGTCCTGACCGGATACTTCGGCCGCTACGGCACAGAGACGCCCGAACTCGCCGCACCGGAGCAACGCATCGCTCGACTCCTCGTTGAGGCCTCACGGCAACGCGACAAGGCGCTGATCGTGCACACGATGGACTCCGACAGTGCGGCAGCGGAATTGCTCTGGCAACAGGGTGTTCCCGCTCTGGGAAGTATCGAGGACGCCATGATCGTGACACGCGGACTCGCTCGCCTGCATGCACCGGCGCCACACCGTCGGGACCCGGAACGGGCCGGCGACGAAACCCCGATCCCCGGTGGCTACTGGGCCGCGCGGCACATGCTGCAGCAGACCGGCGTGCCCTTGCCAACCGCCCGGATCGTGCGAACCACGAGGGAACTACGCGCTGCCGCGTCGCAGTTGACGAAACCCCTTGTCCTCAAGGCGGGATGGCTCGACCACAAGTCCGAAGCCGGCGGCGTCGTCCTCGGGCTGACCGGGCAGCACGCCCTGCTGGCCGCGCTGAAGTCGATGCGCGCCCGGCTCGGCAACGGCGAATACATCATCGAGGAGCAGGATGTCCGGGCGGACTGCGTCGAGATGCTCGTCGGCGCCCGCCGCGACCCGGCGCTCGGCCCGCTCATCGTCGTCGGACGAGGCGGCACGGAGACGGAGATCTGGCAGGACATCGCCATCGAGTGCGCGCCCGTCACCCTCGACGACGCGCGGGGCATGATCGATCGCCTGACCTGTGCACCACTGCTGTCGGGATGGCGGGGCCATCGCCCTGTCGACAAGGAGGCACTCGCCGCCCTCGTCGTCTCCATCTCGAGACTGATCACGTCACGCGCAGATATCGGGGAAGTCGAGCTCAACCCCGTGCGCGTCGGCCCGGACGGCGCGCTCGCGGTCGACGCCCTGCTCGTGAACCAGGCCGGCCACGAGGGCATCTCGGCATGACTCAACCACTTCTGCCAGACCGACGAGGTGTGTCGTCGATTGAGGAGTCCGCATGAACAACGCCGCATGGCCACTCACCGAGGAGCAGACGCAGATCATCGACGTATGCCGGTCGTTCGCCGAGCGCGAGATCCGGCCGCGGGCACGCGAGGTGGACGAGGCCGACATCGTCACGCCGGTCGATCTGTTCGCCCAGGCCGCCAAGGTGGGCATCACTGACTTCATGATCCCCGAGGAGTATGGCGGTGGCGGCTTCACCGACGTCTACACCCAGTGTCTGGTGCAGGAGGAAATGTGCTGGGGCGACCCCGGGATAGGTAACCTGCTCTGCTCCAACGGATTCTTCGCCGACCCCATCCTCGCGCTCGGCACCGACGACCAGAAACGGCGGTGGCTGCGACCGCTCACCGGCCCCGACAGTCCGCTCACCGCCCTGGCCACGACCGAACCGGGCGCAGGATCGGACGCCGCATCGATCACCACGGTCGCCCGCCGGGTGCCGGGCGGATACGAGTTGAGTGGTCAGAAGGCGTGGATCTCCAATGCCGGCACCGCACAGTTCTACGTCATCTTCGCCAAGACCGACCCCGCCCGGCGATCACCGGGGGTCACCGCCTTCCTGCTCACCCGTGACACCGAGGGAATGACCTTCGGTGAACCGATGCGCAAGATGGGCCAGCACGCCATCGTCTGCCGGGAGATCTTCCTGGACCGGGCCTTCGTTCCCGAGATCGATCGGCTGGGCCCCGAGGGCCACGGATTCTACGGTCTCATGCGCACATTCGACACGTCTCGCGTCGTGCTGGGCGCCGCGGCGGTCGGTGCCGCACGCGCCGCATACGAATATGCCCTGGCCTATGCCAGGACCCGCGAACAGTTCGGCGTGCCGATCATCGACCATCAGGCGGTCGCCTTCAGGCTGGCCGACATGGCGACACGGATCACCTCGGCGCGGCTGCTGGTGCACCACGCCGCGCGCACCCTGGACCGCGGCGAGGCCGCCACCGGTCTGGCCGCCATGGCCAAGCTGACCGCCTCGGAGACGGCGATGTTCGTCACCCACGCCGCTGTGCAGACGCTCGGCGGCTGGGGCTACTCGCGCGAATTCCCCGTCGAGCAGTGGATGCGGGATGTGAAGCTCGAAGAGATCGAGGAGGGCACATCGGACATCATGCGCATGATCATTTCGCGCAACCTGGCATGACGAACACCATCACGGGAGGATCATCAATGGCCTTGTCCACCGGAGGGGCAGCGCTCGTCTCCGCACTGGAGACGCACCACGTGGACACCGTTTTCGGGATCCCGGGCACCCACAACCTCTCCGCGTTCGCCGCCCTGTCGGCGTCGCGGATCAACGTGGTGCTCACCCGGCATGAACAGGGCGCGGGCTACGCGGCCGACGGATACGCCCGGGTCTCCGGCAGCCCCGGCGTATGCCTGACCACCACCGGTCCCGCCATCCTCAACGCCATGGCCGCGGCGGCCCAGGCATGGTCGGATTCGGTGCCGGTGCTGTTCATCTCACCCGGTATGCCGCTCACGCATCCCGGCCGAGGCAACGGCCTGTTGCACGAGGTCAAGGATCAGCACGGCGCCCTCGGCTCGGTCGTGGCATACAGCCACCGCGTGACGAGCGTGCAGGAGATTCCGCAGGCCGTCGCACTCGCCTTCGCCGCCATGCGGACGGGCCGGCCGCGGCCGGTGCACCTGGAGATCCCGCTCGATCTGCTCGACGCGGCCGCAGACGTCGGGACCGTCGTGCCGGTCACGCCCGCCCTCGCTGCGCCGGAGGACCATTCGGTCGAGGCCGCGGCCGCCATGCTGGCCAGATCACGGCGACCCCTCGTCATCGCCGGTGGTGGGGCACGCGGTTCCGCAGAGCTGGTGCGCGAACTCGCCGAGCGACTGCACGCGCCCGTCCTCACCAGCGCCAACGGCAAGGGTGTGATCGACGAGGGCCATCCGCTCAGCGCGGGCACCGCACTGCATCTGGACGCGGCCGCGGCGCTCGTCTCCGATGCGGACGTCGTGCTGGCCATCGGCACCGAGCTGGCGCCGTCCGACCTGTGGAATGGCCCGATCGACGCCGACGACAAGCTGATTCGCATTGATGTCGATGCAACGTCGATGCTGACCAACGCGAACCCGACCGTACGCGTCCTCGGCGACGCGTCGTCCGCACTCCACCAACTGCTGCCTCTCGTCGACCGGCGGCCGGACGACGACCGAGCGACCGCGGCCCGGCAGGCTGTGACTGCTGAGGCCGCCTCGATGGGAGAACCGTGGCAGCCGATGGTGCAGGCGCTCGCGCCGATCATCGACTACGACACCGTCGTCACCGCGGACAGCACGATGGCGTGCTACTACGGCGCGATGACGACGCTGCGGGTGCATCGTCCCGCGGGCTTCCTCTATCCGACCGGTGGAGGAACACTGGGCTACGCCCTGTCGGCCGCCATCGGCGCCTCACTCACTCAGGCGCAGCCGAAGACCGTCACCATCCTCGGCGACGGCGGGATGATGTTCACTCTCTCCGAACTCGCCACGGCCGCCGCCCTCGAGTTGCCGCTGCCGGTGATCGTCGTCGACAACGGCGGTTATGGGGAGATCCGCAACGAGATGGAGGATCGCGGCGAACCGATCGAAGCCGTCCGGCTCGGCGGCGTCGACTTCCCGGCGGCCGCCCGAGCGCTCGGCTGCCATGGCGTCCACGTCGAGTCGGCCGAGACCTTGGCGGACCACGTGACCACGGCGTGGGCGACCGACCGTCCGACGCTCCTGCACCTCGACGAAAGGAGCCGCGCGAGCCGGTAGATCGGGCCGACTGCCCATCTCCATGGCATCGGATCGCATCCACCATCCGGACGGATGGTCACAAATCGATGCAGAATCGCCGCTTCGGCCCAAAAACACGATGCGCATCGGGGCCGTCGGCATAGTCTCTTGCCCACCATACGGACGCGGTCACGAGCCGTCGCAGGCCGTGCCCGCTGGAAAGGAACCGAGACATGGTCATCAAACGTACGGCCTGCTTCGCGGCCGCCGTCGCGATGGTGTCGACCCTGGCAGCATGCGGATCCGATTCTGCATCCGACTCCGGCGCCGGTTCGAACGGCGCCACGTCGGCCGCCGGCTCCGGCGGTGACTACGGCAAATGCGATGTGTCCGGCATCAAGGCCGACACCTTGAAGGTGAAACCGGCCGTCGCGGGGACCCTCACCGTCCAGGCGACTCTGCCGTCACAGGGCTGGTACAACGGGACGACGCCCGACTCGATCAAGGACGGCTACGAATACTGCATGGCCGCCGCCCTGGCCAAGATGGCCGGCCTGAAGTCCGTCACCGTCAAGAACGTGTCCTTCGACCAGCTGGTCGCCGGCCGCACCAACAAGTTCGACATCGCGCTCGCCGAGATCTCCATCACCCCGGAGCGCGCGAAGGTCGTCGACTTCTCCAAGCCCTACTTCGACTCCAACATCGGCGTCCTGGTGCG
>CAYPQR010000081.1:0-9374 GCA_964412865.1 uncultured Intrasporangiaceae bacterium | reverse complement strand
CGTCCGGGTGGTCAGCCCCGCACGCGCGGCGATCTGCGGGACGGTCGTCGCCGAGCGCCCAGCGCGAGGCGTATCGAGCAGCACGGGCCGCTTCGCGTGGCCCACCATGAGGCGGGGAAACGCTGGCTGGTCGAGTAGCCGAGCGCCCAGCGCGAGGCAATGGGGGCACCTCCCGCATGAAGCGCAGCGCGCGGGGGAGCGAGACCTCCGAGCAGACGTTGCCAAGCCGGTTGGCAGCGCAGGCCCCGAGGCCTCGATACGGGCTCCTCCGCTTCGCTCCTCCGCCCTACTCGACCAGCCAGGGTGGGTTCATTACGAGAACCATGCGCTGTGCGATCTTCGTCTGGGGCGGCGCCAGCAGCGTCGGCTCGAACGCGATCCAGCTCGCCCACTGCTCCGGCTACCGGGTGGTCACCACCTGCTCACCCCACAACGTCGATTACGTGCGATCACTCGGCGCCGACGCGGCAGTCGACTACCACGATGCACACGCCGTGGACGAGATCATCGCCGCGATCGACGGCACGCCGCTGGCCGGTGCTTTCACCGTGACCCGCAGATCAGTGCGCGCCACCATCGACGTCGCGGCACGCGCACCGGGAACCGCACGAGTCGCGTCCGCCCAGACCGCAGTCCTGACCCGTGTCCAGGCGCTCCGGTCATCACACAGGAACGTTCCGGTGACCGCGATCTGGGGTGGCAGCCTCAAGGACAATGAGGTGGGCCCCGGGATCTACGCGAGCTTCCTGCCGGATGCACTCTCCTCCGGCACCTTCCGGCCCGCACCCGCCCCGGGGCCGGTCACCCCATACGCGCGGCACGGTCACCGGAGGAACTTCGCCTCGATCTCGTCCGTGATGCGTCGGGCGGCATTGCCGTCGGCCAACGGGATCGTCCGCTGCAGCCGCTCGTCATAGATCCTCGGCCATTCCGAAGAGGTCGCACCGTAGGCCTTGATGCTCTGCGAGACGGCCTCATCCACGGATGTCGTGATCGGGCCGAACCCGTGCCGCGAATAGTCCCAGTAGCCGGGCATATAGGTGTGCCCGCCCTTCAGGAAGTGCTCCTGGTCGAACTGGAAGAACACGATGCGGGACTTCGCCAGGGCGGCGTCGAAGAAGATCGACGAATAGTCGGTGATCGTCACCCGCGCCTGGCTCATCAATTCGTGAATGTTGGGTGCGGACTCGATCACCCGCACATGGTCGGGGTACGTGACGTCCGGAGCGTTACCGCGCAGGTTCGGGTGAGGAAGGTAGACGATCTCCGCGCCTTCCTCGGCCGCGAGCCGCTCCAGTTCCGGGTGAGAGAGGAATTGCATCCAGTTCTGGCCGTATTCGGTCTCCATGAAGGGAGCGCGCAGACGGCGCCGCGCCCCGAACGAGGGCTTCGGGAGGAACAGCGAATTCCGCCACGTCGGTGCGACCAGGACGATCGACCTCTGCTCGTACGGATACTTGGACGCGGCCTCGACCACGACGTCGTGCCGCGGGAACCCCGTCAGTTTCACCGAATCCGAGGTCAGCCTGTATGTCGTTCCGTCGGCCACGATCGAGTCGTGCTCGTCGACGCTGGCCGTCGTCATCAGATCGATGTCTTTGCCGTTGAACCAGTGCGCGAGATTGTGCTGCAGCACACCGTGCTCGAGGTAGACGAACCGCCAGGGACGGCGACCCCGAGGATAGAAGGTGCGCGGCACCGGTTGCTCCATCTCGATGTCGAGTTGAGACGAAGCCACGACGGCGGCGCACTGCAGGGCCACCTTGTGTTCGATGCTGCGATAGTCGATGAGCCGGAAACCCTCACGACTCAACCGGTCCCACTCCGGCGTCCCCTTCTTGAGGACGAACCACGCGTTGATGTCGGGGCGCTCCCGAGTCAAGTAGTTGTAGAGATACTCACCGTTGTCGTTGCCGGCGAGAAGCTTGTCCATGACGAGCCACGCGCCCGCATACTTCTCGCGGTAGCGAGGGGACTTCGCGAGGTTCTGGATGAACGCGCGGTGGCGGGTGGCGCGCAGTGCGTTGCCCCGCCGCACCACGGCCGGCTTGGGGACCGGCGCCTTCGTCCAGCACACCAACTCCTCCGCGCCCCGGATCGCGACCTGCTTCCAGATCGGCGAACCCGGTCTGGAAGCTGCGGACTGACGCCGCGGCGCGGACCGTGCCTCGGCCGACCCGAGATAGTATCCGCCGTACTGCAGGAGCTGGAGTTGGCCGTCGAGGTGGAGCGTGATCGACGAGAGAGCCGGGAGCCGGATGATGCGCTCCTTCAGCTCCTCCTGACCGAAGTAGTCGAGGCGCCGGACCTTCGCGATCAACGGCTCGACGACCCTGCCCCTGGATTCCAGCCGCTCCGCCGGGAGTTCACCCTGGTAGAGATAGCACAGCTCGAACGACCCGGGCACGTTCTTCGAGAGCCGTGCGGTGCCGGCGGGAGGGAGCGGCTTGCCGCCCAGGGTCAGCATGAGGGCGCGCACTTCCGGAGAAATCGCGGTCAGGCGGTAATCAATGATCGTGGACTGGCTGACCGCAGCCAGAATGGTCTTCAGAAGACCGATGACCTTGTCTTTCTCGCCCTCACTCAGATGGGTCGCCTTGCGCTCCACGTTCATCTCGCGCGGGAAGAGCCAGCCGAGGTCATACAGGACGACGTTCTCCAGCCACTCCGGCGGCGGTTCGGACTCGGAGAACGGCTCGAGCAGGGGGATGTAGCCCCGCTCGAATCGGCCGAAGTAGAAGTCCGGGTTCGTCCGGTAGGTGTCCGCGGCGGAGTTGGCCGCCGCCCGCCGACGGTAGAAGTAGATCGACTCCTTCAACGGGGCGACGAGGGTCGTCGGGGCGGCCAGCAGATAGGCCGACGCGAAGACGGCATCCTCGGCGACCCGCAGCCCGTCGACGAAGCGGATGCCGTTCTTGTTGATGACGTCCATCCGGAAGAACGCCGACGCGGTCTGCGTCTGGATGAACGTCGAGTTCTCGGTGAGATCGATGACCCGGCGCGGGTCGCTGAACTTGGTCCGAAGCGGGTGCTCGTCGGACTTCCTGCCGGTCGCTTCATAGAACCGGCGGACGTTGCCGCTGAGGAGGACCAAGTCGTCATCGACCTCCTCCAACACGGCGGCGGCCGCGAAGAAATAATCGTCGCTGAGAAAGTCATCCGAGTCCGGAAAGGTGATCCAGCTGCCGGCTGCTGCCTCGATCCCCCGGTTGCGGGCCGCCGCCACACCTGCGTTCTGCTGACGAATCAGTGTGCCGCTCGACCCGGACTCATCCAGCCACTTCTGCGCGATGTCACCGGACTCGTCGTCGGAACCATCGTCGACGAAAATGAACTCCACCGTGTAGTTGCCACGACGCTGGCGGTCGAACGATGCGAGCAGATCGGGAAGGTAGCGCGCCGTCCGATACAAAGGGACAACGACACTGAACGTGGGTTGCGCGACGGCCACCGTCTGGACATCCTCTCGATAGGTCACGACTGTCGGTCGATGGTACTGCACGGCGGCGGACCGCTTCGGCATCATCGCATCGCACGGCCCTGTCGGCGGGGCGAGCGAGCGACTCGGCGGGCATTCGCACGATGGTCCGGCACCGGCTTGATCGGCCACGGCGCGTGCCTATAGCGTACGAAGTCATGTCGACCTTGTTGCTGGTGACCGGTGCCGGACGAAGCGGCACGAGCACTTCCGCCGGCGCCTTGGCGATGCTCGGCGCTCACGTGCCCGGGCCGTATCTGGACGCCAATGAGACGAACCCCAAGGGCTTCTACGAGTCCCGCTGGTCGGTGGACTTCCACAACCGGATCCTGCGCCGCGTGCCGATGGCGCTGACCGATACCCGCCCCGGCGGGTCGCGCCTTTTCAATAACGCGACCAAGACGGCAGACCGCAACGCACTGAAAGCCTGGTTGATCGAGCACACTCAAGGCGAGCCGCTGACGGTGCTGAAGGATCCGCGCACGGTCTGGTCCATCCCATTGGTCAAGTCGGCGGCCGACGAGCTCAGCCTCCAGCTCGCACTGGTCGTCATGCTGCGCCATCCGGCCGAGGTGACGGCCAGCCGAGCGAGCCACTACGCAAAGAACCAGCCCGGCCTGGACGACAACGGCCGACTGGTGCGCAACCTCGCCGGATGGATCAGCACCGTCACCACATGCGAGGACCAGTCGCGTGGGCTGCCTCGCACATTCTTGCGCTATCACGACCTGCTCGACGACTGGCGCGGATCGCTCCGCAGCGCCTTGGCCGAAGTCAACGTGCCCCTTGCGATTCCCGATGACCGGCACCCTGTCGACGACTTCATCGAGCCCGGGCTGAACCGCCATGACGGGGGATGGCAATCACCGCCAGTATTCGAGGGTCTCCGCGAACTCTCGGAGCGCACCTGGCGGGCCTGCGACGCATTGGCCGGCGCCGGCGGCGCCGATACCGAGGCCGAGGCCGCGATGGATCGGGTCAGATCCGACTACACAGCCCTCTACAACGGCGCGCTCGCCATGACGTTCGACGAGGCGAATGCTCGGGCCCAGAGGGCACGTCGAGCGGCAACCGCGTCACCGCCGAAGAAGCAGGCCACCGCACCAGCCCGCCAGAGCGACCCGCCGGCGCGCACGGACCGCAATCCCGGCCGAATCGGTCATGCCCAAAAGCCCCTGTGGCGTCGCGCCGAAGGGCGGGCACGGCGCGAGAGCGGACGATTGATCAACGCGTTGAAAAAGAAGTAGGGCGCGATCCGCGGCGCCACCGGCGTATGCCGTTGCGGCGGCAGGGCTGCGCGCCCTACCCGGTGGCCTCGCTCACCGAGGTCGACCGCGCCGACTCCTGCGGCACGGTCTTCTGCAACTTCGCCTTGGGCAGCGTCACCTTCGGCGGCACCGAGGATGCCGCCGCGCGTCTGCCCCCGCCCGCGCGTCGCTGCCGGCGGCGCCGGGCCAGCTTCTGCGGATCATGCCGCTCCTCGTAGGCATCGAGCACCTCTTCGGTGGCACCGTCCCGCACGATCCGGCCCTTCTCCAGCCAGATCGCGCGATTGCACGTCTCGCGCACCACGCCCAGGCTGTGGCTGACGAGGAACACCGTCCCCGCCTCTTCGCGCAGCTGCTGGATCCGCTTCTCACTCCGGCGCCGGAACTCGGCATCGCCGGTGGCGAGGGCCTCGTCGATGAGCAGGATGTCGTGCGCCTTGCTCGACGCGATCGCAAACCGCAGACGGGCGCCCATTCCGCTGGAATACGCGTTCATCGGCAACGAGATGAAATCACCGATGCCGGAGAACTCACGGATGTCGTCGATGCTGTCCTCGATGTCCTGCGGTGTCATCCCCATCGCCAAACAGCCCAGCGTGATGTTGCGTTCGCCGCTCATCGTCGCGATGAGCGCCGCATTCACGCCGAGCAGCGCCGGGTCGCCACGCGTGTAGATGGCCCCCGACGCCGGGGTCAGCAGCCCGGCCACTCCACGCAGCAGGGTGGACTTGCCCGACCCGTTGGGTCCGATGAGGCCGATCGCCTCACCCTCCCATGCCGTGAAGCTCACGCCGCGCACCGCCTGCACCTCGCGAAGGCCGGGCCTCGACTTGCGCCCGACCGTGCGAGCCAGGGCGAGCGCACCGCCCCGCTTGGCATACCTGCCCGAGACCTTGTAGGTCAGGTGCACGTCATCGGCAATGACCGTGGGGATCCGTTCAGCCTGCTCAGTCACGCCCGTACTCCTCCTCCGCCTTCCAGAAGAAGATGAAGCCCGCGCCGAGCACCGCCACGGACCAAAGGAACGCGGCCAGCCACTGACCCGCTGTCGGGCCGGGCTCCGAGGCCATGAGCGCGCCGCGGTAGAGACTCAGGAAGATCGACGCGGGGTTGGCGTTCATGACGTGCCCGATCATCGGGTTCTTGTTCGCTGTGAAGGAAGCGATGCTGAACATGACCCCCGAGGCATAGAACCAGATGCGCAACGCGAACGGCAGCATCTGCGACACATCGGGCACCTTCGCGCCGATCCGCGCAAAGATGAATGCCAGCCCGGCACAAAAGAGGGATTGCAGGGCCAGCGCCGGGATCACGGCGAGCCATTGCAGGCGCAGCGGTTCACCGGTGGCCAGGATGATGGGCACGAGCACCACGAGCGCCATCAATAGGCGCTGCAACGCCACCGAGGTCGCCGAGACCGGAAAGACCGCCCTCGGGAAGCGCAGCGTGCGTGCCAGCGACAGATTGGAGTGGAGCGAGCGCGCAGCGCTGGTCACGGTGCCCTGAATGAAGTGGAAGACGAAGACTCCGGTCACCAGGAAGCCGATGTAATTGGGCACCCCGCGGCTGACGCCGAGCAGCAGCCCGAAGATCACGTAGTAGACGGCGGCGTTCAGCAGCGGCGTCAGCACCTGCCAGGCCTGCCCGAGCATACTTGCGGAATAGCCGGACGCGTTGGTCGCGCGAGAGAACTCAACGATGAAGTGCCGCCGGTTCCACAGCTCGCGGGCATACTCGGTCACGGGTTGGCGCGCTCCGGCCCGCTTCAGACCGTAGCGCGCAATCAACTCCTGCGCCTCGCGGCGCGTCGGTTGATCAGAACCCGCCGAGACGGCGGTCCCCTCACCTGGCTGTGTCACGAGTGAAGAATACGGCATCCACGACCTGGCCCCGAACCGCTTCGACACGCATGCTGACCTTCGAGGTCAAGGCAAGCACCACCTAACCGAGGGCGTCGCTGGCCTGGCCGGACCGGTGCTCGGCGTCCTCCCGGGTCAGGCCCAGCTCGGTTCGCGCCGCATCGATGAAGCGCCGCGCCGGTCCGCCCTCGTACGACTCACCGAGGTAGTGCGCCTTGAGGGAGGCGCGCGCCGACGACCGTGAATCCGTGACCAGCAGCTCGTCCAGCACGTCCGGCAGGTTGGTGACCCGTCCCGACTTCACCTCCAGCACGTATGACGCCCGCGAGACGGGGAACGTTTCGGCGAAACGATCCGCGTCGGCGGTCATCGCCACCATCGCGAACGGCTTCTCGGAATAGAGGTAGTCATCGACGACGCTCGACACATCGGTGACCATGACGTCGGACGCGTTGAAGCAGTCGACGATGCTCATCAGCTTCTCGGCCGTCGGGCCGAACAGGTGCTTGCGGCCGGTGGATTCCGCGTCCCGCGCCAGTTCGTCACAGATCTGCCGGCACGCCTCGCTCAACTCCTCCGACTCACGGGTGTATGGGTGGGGGCGGAAGACGACCTCGCATCCCCGGTCGAGCAGCCCACGGACAACGTCCAGCCCGACCGGCAACGACGAATAACACACGTCCTCCGAGAAACCCGCCCACGTCGGTGCATACAACGCGACGGGGCCGCCATCGGATCGCCGCGGTGCGGCCACCTGCACGGCCTCCACCTGCGGGCGCCCGACGATGGTGCAGAAGTCCGGCCGCGTCGAGATGCCGTTCGCGGCGAAACGATCGATGGCGGCCTGCCCGGCGACGAAGTTCTTGTCGTAGATGCGCAGCAGCCGACTGGAACTCGGCGCCTTGTCGCTGTCGCCGTGGTTGAGCTGGATATGGGTCAGCCGCGCGAACCGCACCATGTGCTGATTGCTCGTCGCCGTGTTGACATAGAAGACGGCCCGCAGGCTCGGCGAGACGACCGAGTCCAGCTCTCGCATGAATCGCCTCAGGACGACGGGCCGATCCGTCATTCCCTCCACGTCACGGAAATTGTCGGCCGACCGCACCACGATGACGTACGGCACGCCGAGCCTGTCCAGATAGGGCAGCCACATGGCGATTTGATAGACGGCGTTCGCCGGGCCGTCCCAATGGACGGCGAACCAGGGATGCTGCGCGTCGAGGATCTGCCCGATACGGCGCTCCACCGACACTCTGGCCCGCAACCTGTCCAGCACGTCAACCGCGCACGACACGAGCACCGCAGCGGCAATCACCGCCACGATCGTGACGACGATGCCGGACCACGCGACCCCGAAGCCCGCGACGAAGACCGCGGCCAGGAGGAGGACATCGGCAACGATGATGACCCTGTAGTCGAAGTGCGGAGCGCTGCGCTCCGGTATGCCGGCAACGTGCGCGACACAGGGGACATCCGCCCGGCTCTGCAGCCTGCTGAGAAGCGGCTCGGCCGCGAACAGCACCGCGGCGACGGCGGCTCCCACCAGGGTTGCCGTGCGACCGGACGGATACTGCGTGACGGACAGCAGGACCGCAGCGGACAACAGGAGATATCTGGACCCGACATACGAGTCGGCGGAAGTGCCGCTCATTGCGGACTCGTCACGGCGCTGGTAGAACTCGATGGCCACGACCGCCGCCGCGAAGATGATCGTGAACCACGGTGGGGCGTGCGCCGCGGCACTCACCACCGCTGCGGCGCCGACGAGATAGGAGGCGGTCGACCAATACCCGAGCGTCGGCAATTGACGCCTCACGCGCGCGGAGATGGAGTCACTCATGCTGGTTCCTCGCAGATCCAGATCGCCTCGCCGCCCGACTCAATCATACAGCCGTTCTTCGGAAAGCTGCGCAAATTCCGGGGGCGTCGTGCCCTCCCTGCGCACATCGAGGACTGCCCCGGTCATCGAGGAAGACAGCACCGCGAGAGATGCCTCGGCGACCTGCTCCGCCGACAACAGCGTGCCGGGCGGTTCTTGACCGAATGCGTTGAAGCGCATCGGAGTCCCTGTGCGCTCGGGGTTGACGACGTTGACCTTCACATTATCGCGTGCCCATTCCTCGGACAGTGCCTGCGTCAAGTTCACGACGGCGGCCTTGCTGGACGAATAGAGCGCGTAGTTTTCTCGCCCGCGCGTATACGAGGACGAGGTGAAGAACAGAAGGTGGCCGGCCGACTCCTTCAGATACGGATATGCGGCCCGCGCCACGTTGATCGGCGCCAGGTAGTTGACCGCGACGGCCCGCTCGACATCCGCGTCGCTGGTCTCGGACAGCCGGCCGATCTCCAGGACACCCGCGGTCAGCACGACGGCGTCGATGCCCCCGTGCTCCGCGGCCGCCTCGTGCAGGGCCTTCTTGATCTGATGGGTGTCCTCGACATGCACCCCGGTGGTGGATCGGCCGTGTGCCACGACCGACGCACCCGCCTCCCGGGCCAGGCGGGCGATCTCCGCACCGACGCCGTAGGAGCCGCCGAGCACGACGACCGACTTGCCCTTCAGTGCAGCATCGTCCTCGTCCTGCCTCGGCGCGGACTGCATCGCGAGCTGGAAATACTTGTCCGCCAGGAACAGGTCTGACGGATACGTCACCTTCATGTTCTGCTCGGAACCGGCAATCGTCGCGATCGCCACCTCCGGCGAATACTTGAGGACGACGCCGCAGTCGTCCGTCGCCGCGAAGAACGGGTCCTTCATCGCGGTCTTGT
>CAYPQR010000080.1:0-9435 GCA_964412865.1 uncultured Intrasporangiaceae bacterium | reverse complement strand
CGTGAGGAGCTCGACATCCCGGTCTTCCACGACGACCAGCACGGCACCGCCGTCGTCGTCATGGCGGCGCTGACCAACGCCCTGCGTGTGGTCGACAAGCGCATCGAGGACGTCGCCGTCGTCGTCAGCGGGGTCGGCGCCGCCGGCCACGCGATCATCGACCTGCTGAAGGCCGAGGGTGTGGCCGACATCGTGGCGTGCGACCGCAAGGGCGCCGTGCATCGCGGTCGTGAGGGCATGGACAAGGACCGTCAGTGGGTGGCCGACAACACCAACGAGGACGGCCGCACCGGGTCGCTGCAGGACGTCCTGAAGGGCTCCGACGTCTTCATCGGGGTGTCCGGCCCCGACCTGCTGACCGGCGACGACATCGCCACCATGGCGAACGACGCGATCGTCTTCGCGCTCGCCAACCCCGACCCGGAGGTCGATCCGTCGGAGGCCGGCAAGCATGCGGCCGTCGTGGCCACGGGTCGCAGTGACTATCCCAACCAGATCAACAACGTCCTCGCCTTCCCCGGGATCTTCCGCGGCCTGCTCGATGCCGGGACGCGCGACATCACCCAGAAGGCGATGCTGGCCGCGGCGACGGCCATCGCCAACACCGTCTCCGAGGATGAGCGCAACGCCAGCTACATCGTGCCGTCGGTGTTCGACCCCGACGTGGCGACCGAGGTGGCGACGGCTGTCCGGGAGGCCGCGCAGTGACGGTATTCGAGGAGCTCGCCGAGCGGCTCGATGCCCAGTTGGAGGACGCCGACACGGCGCTGGCGCAGCAGTATCCGGGCGACCGGGGCCGGCGGCAGCCGGTGCACACCGTCTACGTGCCCGGTGACCGGTATGCCGAGGGGCTGATCGCCGAATGGGGTCGTCGGGCGGGCGAGGCGCTGAGCGAGCACGGCCGCGGGGCCGACGACCTCTCTCGCGCACTCGATCTCGACCTCGAGACGACCCGCGACGTCTATGACCGTGTCGTCGCGAAACTGGCGACCGAGCCCATCGAGGATCTGCGCATCGACTTCGAGGACGGCTTCGGCGACCGGCCGGACGCCGAGGAGGATGCGGCAGTCGTCGCCGCGGCACGGGCGCTGGCCGGCAGCATCGGCGACGGGTCGGCTGCGCCGTTCCACGGCATACGGTTCAAGTCGTTCGAGGCTCCGACGCGCCGGCGCGGCCTGCGGACGCTCGACCTGTTCATCGGCGAGCTCGCCCGAGCGGACGCACTGCGGCCCGGCCTGGTGGTGACCCTCCCCAAGGTCACCAGCGTCGACCAGGTGAACGCGATGGTGACGGCCTGTGAGGCGCTGGAGACGGCATACGAGATCCCCTCCGGCACGCTCGAATTCGAGATCCAGGTCGAGACTCCGCAGGCGATCCTCGGGCCCGACGGCACGGCACTCATCGCGCGGATGATCCACGCCTCGCGGGGCCGCTGCACCGGCCTGCACTACGGCACCTACGACTATTCCGCCTCCTGCGGGATCGCTGCGGCCTATCAGAGCATGGAGCATCCGGTCGCCGATCACGCCAAGGAGGTCATGCAGGTCGCCGCCGCGGGCACGGGGGTCTTCCTCTCCGACGGGTCGACCAACGTGATGCCGACCGGCGGCCACGACGACGTGATCCGGGCGTGGGCGCTGCATCACCGCCTGGTGCGCCGCTCCCTCGAACGCGGCTACTACCAGGGGTGGGATCTGCACCCCGCTCAGCTGCCCAGCCGGTTCCTCGCGACCTACGCGTTCTATCGGGAGGGGCTGGCCGTGGCGGCGAAACGTCTCCATGCCTACGTGCACGGCGGCGACTCGGGCTACCTCGACGAACCGGCAACGGCCGCAGCGCTGTCCGCCTTCGTGCTGCGTGGCGTGGAGTGCGGGGCCGTCGAGGTGGCCGAGGTCGACCGGCTGATCGAGATCGACCAGCGTCAGCTCGCCACCCTCGCGCGGCGCAAGGTCGACTGACGTCGTCGTAATCTTCAGTCCGGACGGCAATGCCGGTACCGTCGAATCATGCAGTTGCGTGCCGAGTTCACCACGGAACCCTTCGAGGGCGAAGGGGATCCACCAGGGCACGCCGTCGCCGCTCTGAAGGCTGCCGAACGTCCAGGCGTCGATTGTGACTTCGGGCCACTGGGCACGCGACTGACCGGCGACGCCGAGATCGTCCTGAGCGCGGTGCACGATGTGCTGTCGACGGCGCTCTCGTCCGGAGCGACTCGGGTGACCATGCAGGTCGAGGTGCACGACGGCGGCGACGGCGATGTCTGATCACTCGGAGGTCGCACGCCACCCCCTCGTCCGGGCGGTTGAGCCGCTGGTCGAGCGCCTCGGTGCCCGACTCGTCGACCCGGGGGCGCAGGCGAAGGGCGACATCCCGCTGGAATGGGAGGGCGAGGTGGTCGCCGCGGTGCGCCTGCCCGAGAGTCTGGGCGCACCCGAGGCGGTCGGTGATCTGAGCCGTCTGCTCTCGGACGTCGCCGACGAACTCGGCGGGAGCCTCGATGACCTGCCGCGCGCGCAGAAGCAGCGTGCGGTGCGGCTGCTGGAGGAGCGCGGCGCCTTCACCTATCGCAAGTCGGCCGAGGAGGTCGCGAGCGCACTCGGTGTCTCGCGATTCACCGTCTACAACTATCTGAACCGCAGTCGCGCCGGCGCCTGACTCCACCGAGCACACTTCGCGTGTGCTCAGTGACGTCTCGCGGTGGGTCAGGCAGGGACCTCGGCCGGTGCCGCCTGCTGAGCCGCCTCGGGTGCCGGGCGGGTGACGGCGGACACGGCGAACGTCACGATGATGTTGACAACCAGCGCCACCACGCCGACGTTGATGTGGTGCAGCCCGCTGGGCAGCACGCCGAGCACGGACTCGGCGGAGGACGAACTCAACGTGAGCCAGGTGACGATCACGGCTCCGACCACCATGCCGCTGGTCGCCCCGATGGCGGTCACCGGGTTGCGGCGCAGCAGGCTGGCCAGCATCGACGGCATCAGCTGGGTGACGAAGGCATAGCCGAGTAGGAGCAGATTGACGATCGCGCTGCCGCCCTGGAAGAGCAGGAAGATCGCGATCAGCGCCACGACCGGCACGCAGACCTTCGCGGCCCATGAGACCTGTGTCGGTGTCGCGTTCGGCGCGACCTCCTTCACGACGTTCTTGGCGAGCAGCGTGCCGCACGTGGTCAGCAGCATGGCCCCGGGCACCAGGGCACAGAACATGCCGGCGGCACCGATGACACCGACCAGCCAGCTCGGCAGCATCTCACGGGCGACGGCCAGCAGCGACATGTCGGAGTTCGTCAGGCCGGGCACGACCAGCAGCGCGGTGAGTCCGATGAAGAAGACGAACAGCAGCACGAGCTGATACATCGGCAGGAACATCGCGTTGCGCCGGAAGGTCTTGGGGTCCTTGGACGCATAGACGGCGCCGAAGTAGTGCGGCCACATGAAGAACCCGAGCGCCGAGAGGACGATGCTGCTGATGAACCAGCCCGAGTCGTATGACGCCTGGCTGAGGGCCAGGAAGCCCGGGTGCGCCTGGTTCACCTGGTCGAACATCGCGTCGATGCCGCCGGAGTGATGCAGCGGCAGATACAGGCCGATGCCGACGACGACCAGCAGCACCAGGATGTCCTTGAGGATCGCGTTGGTGGCCGCGGCGTGGATGCCGGAGATGACGACGTATGCGGTGAGCGCCAGCGTCGCGAGCCAGATCGCGAGGGTGCTGGAGATGCTGCCGTAGGACGTCTCCTCGACGATGATGCCCAGGCCCTTCAGCTGCAGCTCGAGGTAGGGGACCATCGCGACGATGCCGATGATCGCGACGACGGTGCCGGTGACGCGGCTGCGGTATTTGCTGACGAACCAGTCGGGCTGGGTCAACAGCTTCTTCTGGGTGCCGTAGCGCCAGATCGCGGGGGCCAGCCAGTAGGAGATCACATAGGCCAGCGAGCCGTAGCACAGGATGTAGTAGGCGGCGCCGCCGTGCGCGTAGACCCAGCCGGACGCGCCGAGGAAGGTGAACGTCGTGTAGATCTCGCCGGCCAGCAGCAAGAAGATGATGATCGAGCCGAATCCGCGGCCGCCGACGCTCCAGCCCTCGAGGTCCATCTGTTTGCCGCGGCGTCCGAGGATGCCGAGCAGAAGGGTGACGGCGAAGGCGACGATGAGCACGAGGAGTGCGGCGCTCATCGCGCACCTCCGGATGCGAGGTCGTCCTCAGCGCGCTCGACGCGGTTCTGAGGGTCGGTGAAGTAGATGATCGCCATGCATACGGCGGTCATGACCACGGACAGGACCACCCAGAACAGCAGGAAGGGCAGGCCGATGACGTAGGGGGTGGTGCGGTTCACGAAGGGCGTGATCACGAGCATCATGACGAAGGGCACGCAGGCCAACGCGATGTGCGCGCATCGACGGGCTGTAGGGCTCACGATGGTCTCCTGGGAATCGGGTTGAGGTGACGCGGTGAGGGCATCTATATGGAGTGATTACATTCCGCTTTGCGGAAATCTATTTTCAGTCCGCAAAAACTATATGAGGCGGCTCACATGCGTCAAGGGCGGCTCGCGTCCGCCGGCGGGACTCGAGCACGGGCTCGAGATTGAATTCAACAAACTGTTGACGTTTGGATGTGGCCTGTGTCACGCTTTCGCACATCGAAATCTTCGTTCCGGTGTGTGAGAGGAACATGGGATGCATCTCGACCAGTTCAACGTCGAGCCGCAGGAGAGCCTGCAGCGCACGCTGCTGGCGTGCTGCGATGTGCCGTCCTGGGCGCAGGCGGTGATCGAGGGCCGGCCGTATGCCGATCTCGACGCCCTTGTGGCTGCCGCCGACACGGCGGCGCGGCGACTGACGGCGGACGAGGTCGAGCGTGCCATCGCAGCTCATCCACGCATCGGTGAGCGAGCACAGGGACAGTCGACGCACGCCTCATGGTCGCGCGGCGAACAGGCCGGTGTCTCGCAGGACGATCAGACCAAAGCCGCACTGCTCGACGGGAATCGGGCCTATGAGGAGCGGTTCGGCAAGGTCTTTCTGATCTGCGCGAGCGGCCTGAGCGCCGAGCAGATCCTGACACGCCTGAACGAGCGGCTGACCAACGACGACGACACCGAATCGGCAGTGATCGCCGATGAGTTGCGCAAGATCGCCCTGGTCCGCCTCCGCAAGGCCGTTGTATCCGCCCACGATGAGGAGTTGAACCAGTGAGTGCCATCACGACCCACGTGCTCGACACCGCGCTCGGGAGGCCGGCCGCCGGCGTACCCGTGCGCCTGGAGACGACCTCCGACGTTCTCGCGTCCGCAGAAACCAATGCGGACGGTCGTGTGCCCGACCTCGGCCCCGATCGGGTCGACGCCGGCACCTACCGGCTGATCTTCGACGTCTCGGCGTACTTCGCCGCGACCGGGCAGGAGGGATTCTTCCCGGAGATCACCATCACCTTCCATCTCACCGACCCGAGCCAGCACTACCACGTGCCCGTGCTCCTGAGCCCATTCGCCTACTCAACCTATCGAGGGAGCTGACCCCAACCATGACCATCAAGCTGGGAACCAACGAATACGGCAAGGCCGAGGTCCATCTCGTCAAGGTCGACCGGGACACCGATCGTCACGCGATCCACGACCTGACCGTCTCGACCTCTCTGCGAGGAGACTTCTCCGACGCGCACAGCCACGGCGACCAGGCCGCGGTGCTGCCGACCGACACGCAGAAGAACACGGTGTTCTCCTACGCCCGCGAAAAGGGCGTGCAGTCGCCCGAGCAGTTCGCGCTCGAGCTCGCCGACCACTTCCTCGACGCGGCTCCCGTCGCCGACGGCGCCAAGATCGAGGTCGTGCAGGAGCCCTGGGAACGTATCGACGTGGACGGCCAGGGCCATGACCACTCGTTCGTGAAGTCGGGCAGCGGCAAGCGGACCACGGTCGTGCAGGTCGACGGCCGCGGCGCCGACCGCAAGACCCACGTCATCTCCGGCCTCACCGACCTCGTCGTGCTGAAGACCGCCGGGTCCGAGTTCGTCGGATTCCTGAAGGACCAGTACACGATCCTGGCCGAGGACACCGAGCGCATCCTGTCGACCTCGCTGATCGCCCGCTGGCGCTACGAGAGCACCGACGTCGACTGGAACAAGACCTATGACGGCATCAAGGCGCTGTTGCTGCAGCGCTTCGCGGAGGTCTATTCCAAGGCCCTGCAGCAGTCGCTGTATGCCATGGGCGAGGCCGTCCTCGAGCAGTTCCCGGAGGTCGCCGAGATCAAGTTCTCCGCGCCCAACAAGCACCACTTCCTGGTCGACCTGGAGCCGTTCGGCGTCGACAACCCGAACCAGGTCTTCTACGCGGCCGACCGTCCCTACGGCCTCATCGAGGCCACGGTCCTGCGGGACGACGCATCCGAAGCCGGCAACGCCTGGCATTCGGTGCCCGGCTTCTGCTAAGGATGTGATGCGCCGTGAAACTCCTACGACGCGAGGGTAATCCGAAGTATCGCGGTCGGCCCGAGGACAAGATGTACGGTCCGGGCAAGCTGCTGACCTACGGCACCCAGCACATCCTCACCATGTATGGCGGAGTGATCGCCCCACCCATCATCGTCGGCGGTGCCGCGCACCTGAAGCCGGCGGATGTCGCCCTGCTGGTCACGGCCGGCCTGTTCATCAGCGGTGTCGCAACCTTGTTGCAGACGCTGGGGATCGGGCCGGTCGGAAGCCGGCTGCCGATCGTGCAGGGGGTCTCCTTCGCGAGCGTGTCGACGATGGTGGCCATCGCGAGCAAGGACGGGATCCGGCCGGTGCTCGGCGCGGTCATCGTCGCCGGCCTGATCGGCGTCTTCGCCTCGACCTACTTCGCGAAGATCGTGCGCTATTTCCCGGCGGTCGTGACCGGTTCGATCATCACCGTCATCGGCGCCTCGCTGATGCCGACGGCGCTCACCTGGTGCATGGGCGGCGACTCGTCGGCACCCGACTTCGGCTCACCCACCAATATCGGGTTCGCCGGGCTCACGCTGCTGATCATCGTGGTGATCAGTCGCCTCTTCCAGGGCGCGATCTCCAGGCTGTCGATCCTGATCGGCATGGTCGTCGGCACGATCATCGCGGCGTTGAGCGGGCACGCGGACTTCTCCGACGTCTCGAGCGCCAAGATCGTCGCGCTCCCGCAGTTCCTCCACTTCGGCACCCCGACCTTCCAGGCCGGCGCGATCGTCTCGATGACGATCGTGATCTTCGTGATCATGACCGAGACGACCTCCGACATCCTGGCGATCGGCGAGATCGTCGAGACGCGGGTCGACGACAAGCGGGTGGCCGCGGGCCTGCGGGCCGACATGGCGATGACCACCGTCGCGCCCTTCTTCGGCAGCTTCCCCGCGAGCGCCTTCGCGCAGAACGTCGGACTGGTCGCGCTGACCGGCATCAAGAGCCGGTTCGCGGTCGCCGCCGGCGGTGGCGTGCTGGTCGTGCTCGGCCTGCTGCCGGTGGTCGGTGCGGTGATCGCCGGGATCCCCTTCCCGGTGCTGGGCGGGGCGGGCATCATCCTGTTCGGCTCGGTCACCGCGAGCGGCATCCGCACCCTGGCGAGGGTCGACTACAAGAACAGCCTCAACCTGATCATCATCTCGGTGGCGTTCGGCTTCGGGGTCATCCCGATCGCGATGCCGAACTTCTGGGACAAGTTCCCCGACTGGCTGGGCGTCATCATGCAGTCGGGCATCAGCGCGTCGGCCATCAGCGCCGTGCTGCTCAACCTCTTCTTCAACGAGTGGAAGTGGGGCAACAAGCCGGGTGCATCCGTCTTCGCCGAGCGCGAGGACCGGGTCGACAGGCTGGGCGAGCGCCTGGAGGACGACATCGCCCCGTCGGATCCCAGGCCACGGCACCGCCGCCGATCGTCGCCCGCGCAGGACGGTGATCGGTCCCCGGCCGACACCCGGGCCCCGGGCGCCGACGGGGAGCAGTCCGGAGTGGTCTCGGGGCCCTAGAGTGCACGTCGTATGCGGTGAGGCCGGCCTACTCGGCAGTAGGCCGGCCTCGTCGTATTTCGGGTCGAACATTCTGTGCGCCAGGCGCATTCGGCTCCGGTCAACTCTTGACTCCGGTGGGCCCGCACTCTACGCTATTTCCATAGTTCAAAAAAGATCTTCCGCAATACGAAAGGCCCAGGGATGAGCCACTCGCTTCGATACGAGGTCAACTGCTCGATCATCTTCACCGAACTCCCGCTGCTCGAGCGCCCCGCCGCAGCGAAGGCTGCCGGGTTCGACGCGGTCGAATACTGGTGGCCCTTCGCGGAGGCCGTGCCGGCCGACAAGGACGCCGACGCCTTCGTGCGCGCCATACGCGACGCCGGCGTCTCGCTCGTCGGGCTCAACTTCTTCGCCGGCGACATGCCCGGCGGCGACCGCGGCCTCGTCTCCTGGACGGGACGCGAGTCCGAATTCCGCGACAACATCGACGCCACCGTCGGCATCGCCGACCAGCTCGGCTGCAAGGCCTTCAACGCGCTCTACGGCAACCGCATCCAGGGCCAGGACCCGAAGGCCCAGGACGAGCTGGGGGCCGAGAACCTCGCCCGCGCCGCCGTGGGTGTCGCCGGCATCGGCGGCACCGTGCTGGTCGAACCGGTCAGCGGCTCCCCGGACTACCCGCTGCTCACCGCCGGGGACGCCCTGGCCGTGATCGACCGCGTGCAGGAGGCCTCCGGCGCCGACAACATCGGCCTGCTCGCCGACCTCTACCACCTGACCGTCAACGGAGACGACGTCGACAAGGTCATCGCCGACCAGGTCTCCCGCATCGCCCACGTGCAGATCGCCGACAGTCCCGGCCGCGGCGAACCCGGCAGCGGCGACCTGCCGATCGACGACCAGCTCACCGCCCTCGAACGCGGCGGCTACAACGGCTGGGTCGGCCTGGAATACAAGCCGACCACCGCCTCCGCGGACAGCTTCGAGTGGGTCGCCCGTGACCGCCGCGGCAGCGCCGCCTGACCAGCAAGGAGAAACACCATGAGCAAGATCGCATTCATCGGCCTGGGCATCATGGGCAGCCCGATGGCCGTCAACCTGGCCAAGGCCGGCCACGACGTCACCGGCTACAACCGCAGCCCCGACAAGGCCAAGCCTCTGGTCGAGGCCGGCGGCCACGCCGCCGACTCCATCGCCGACGCCGTCAAGGACGCCGAGATCGTCGCCGTCATGGTGCCCGACTCGCCCGACGTGCAGCAGGTGCTCGCCGGCAGCGACGGCGTCTTCGCCCACGCGAAGCAGGGCGCACTGATCATCGACTTCTCCAGCATCCGACCCGACGTCACCACAGAGCTCGCAAAACAGGCTCAGGAGAAGGGCTTCCGGCTGCTGGACGCACCCGTCTCAGGTGGCGAGGCCGGCGCCGTCAATGCCGTCCTCTCCATCATGGTCGGTGGCAGCGCAGAAG
>CAYPQR010000079.1:0-9494 GCA_964412865.1 uncultured Intrasporangiaceae bacterium | reverse complement strand
GGCCGCCAGTCGGCGATGCGCAGCGCGTGCATGGCCCACATACCGACGAGCGGCCGGTCGTCGACGGCGGCCCGCAGGCGCGCCCTCGGCACGATCAGCTCACGCCACGCCCGGTCGGCGGCCGGATGCGGGTCGACGTCGCTGTATGACGCGGTGTCGGCACCGAGCGCCGGCCACGGGTCGCGCCACGCGATGACCCCGTCGGTCTGCAGTTCGTGCGCAGTCGACTCGGCGGCGATGGGCTCACCGAGGACGGCATACTCCGCCGTCACGTCACGCACCTCGACCCGCAGCATGAAACGCATCGAGTCCAGCCAGGCGACCAGGTCGCCGACCCTGCGCGTCGTGATCCACGTGGTGGTGCCGTCGTCGACGAGGTGCAACTCGTGCTCGATGTGTCCCTTGGGGCTGAGCACGAGCGACTCGGTCGAGGTGTGCGGCGCCAGGTCGTCGAGCCGCTGCGTCGTCATCGAATGCAGCCAGCTGAGCCGGTCGGGGCCGCTGACCTGCACCACGCCTCGGTGTGACAGGTCGACGACGCCGAGACCGCCGGTGAGCAGGCGCTGTTCTCGCAGGGGGTCGCCGTAGTGCGCGGCGACACCGGCGTCGAGGCCGACGTCCTCCACCGCGCCGGGTGCGTCCAGTAGTGCGCTGCGCGCCGAGATCGTGGTCACGACTCCAGGCTACGACGAGGCACCGACGCTCGTATCCGGGGCAACCCCGGCAGGTCGGCGGTGCGCGGTCGCCCGAGAATCTAGACTCCCCTCATGGCGGACGACACCGAAGATCGCGACACCCCCTCCGGGGAGCCCGGCGATGCCGCGGCCGAACCCGGTCCCGGCGAGGGCACCGCGACCGGTGGGCGTCGCGGGCGGCGGAAGAAGCGCGGCAGGCTGAAGGTCGCGCTGCTGACCCTGACGACGATGCTGCTGATCGTCGTCCTGGCCGCCGTGGGTTTCGCGCTCTATCTGAACCACCTGCTCGGCTCCAACGTCAAACACGCCGCGCTGCTGCCCGACAGCGGTTCGGGCCCGACGCGCAAGGCCGCGGCCGGCGAGGCACAGAACATCCTGCTGCTCGGTTCGGACTCCCGCGACAAGTCCGACATCCACGACGCCTCGCGGGCCGACGTCATCCAGCTGGTGCACATCACCGACGACCACAGTGCGCTGTACGTCATCTCCTTCCCCCGCGACCTCTACGTGCCGATCCCGGGCCACGGCAAGAACAAGATCAACGCCGCCTACGCCTACGGCGGAGCACCGCTGCTGGTCAAGACTCTGCAGAACATGCTGGGTGTGCACATCGACCACGTCGCGCAGATCGGGTTCACCGGCTTCGCCAAGGTCACCGATGAACTGGGCGGCGTCGACGTCTACGTCGCGCAGGGGTTCCACGAGAAGGGTTACGGCTCCTTCGACAAGGGCTGGCACCACATGAACGGCAAGCAGGCCCTCGGCTTCGTGCGCGAGCGTCACCAGCTCGCCGAGGGCGACATCGACCGCGGCCGCAACCAGCAGGCCTGGATCAAGGCCGTCATGAACAAGACGATGAAGACCGGCACCCTGCTCAACCCGATCAAGGTGACCAACATCATCGACGACATCACCTCCAACGCGGTCGTCGACAACGGTATGACCGCGTCCTACATGCGGAACACCGCACTGAAGCTACGCGGCATCAGGATGAACGACATCAACTTCTACACTGCACCCTTCAAGGGATTCGCGTATGTCAAGGGCGCCGGCGACATCGACGTCGTCGACCAGCCCGCGATGAAGGCCCTCGGCAAGGCCATCGCAAACGACCAGATGGGCACCTATACCGCGGGCCGCAACGACATCAAGTAGCCCCCGATCGACCCCGAAGGAGCTGACAGTTCGTGCCATTCGAACTCGACCCCGACATGCATCCCGACCTGGCCCCGCTCGCGTGGCTCATCGGTGACTGGGCCGGAGCGGGCGTCGTCGGATATCCGACCATCGAGTCGGCCCACTTCGGCCAGGAGATCAGCTGCAGCCACGACGGCCGGCCGTTCCTGCGCTGGGAGAGCCGCACCTGGCTGCTCGACGACGACGGCAACCGGGTGCGCCCGCTGGCGACCGAGCTCGGCTTCTGGCGGCCGCTGCCCGAGGGCGAGGTCGAGTTCCTGCTGACTCACCCGACCGGCATCCTGGAGATGTACTACGGCAAGACCTCTCCGGCGAAGATCGAGTTGCGCACCGACAGCGTGCTGCGCAGCCCGGCGGCCAAGGAGTATTCCGCGGGGTCGCGGATGTACGGCTACGTGAACTCCAATCTGATGTGGGCGATGGACATGGCCGCGATGGGCCAGCCGCTGCAGAGCCACGTCTCGGCGGAGCTGAAACGGGTCGGCTGACCCGCCCGGTGCGCCGACAGGCATACATTCCCGCCCAGAGGTGCACAAATTATGTATGCCGCTCGGCGGCGATGTATGCCTCTCGGCGAGTCAGCGGATGAGCGTCCACATCGCGGCATACGGCACGAAGCCGGCGATGAGGGTGCATGCGGCGCCGATGCCGAGCTGAGCCACCTGGGCGTGACCGGTCGGCTGCACCGTCAGCATCCTGCGCAACGCATGCGAGACCCCGGCGCTGATCAGCCCGGCGACGAGCAGCGCATTCCAGACGCCGTCCCCGGCCAGGCCCAGCACCAGCCCGAGGGCCGCGCCGAGCAGCAACCCCAGCGGCAACGTCCATTCGGAGAGGTGCTGCCGGCGATGCAGCACGAGATCGACAAGGAGGGCCAGCAGCGTCGCCCCGGCACCGGCGACGATCGCCAGATCCCCGCCGTCGCGCTGCATCACCTCGTAATAGAACGCGCCGCTGGCGAGCACGCCCAGGCCGAGCGCCGTGCCGGCGATCGAGACGACGAGCGACCCGCGGCCGTCCCGTCGGGCGAGTTCGTGCAGGAAGGTCAGCACGAGACAGGCGGCGAGCGCCACGATCAGCCAGTGCATCCCGGTGTCGGAGTCCGACTCCAGGTCGACCGCCGCGAACGCAATGACCCCGGCGACGAGCACGAGGCTGCTGCCGCGGGTGCGCGGCAGGTCGAGGAGCACCGGCCAGCCCCAGGCCAGCACGAGCCCGACCAGCACGAATGCCGCGCAGACCACTTGGTCGTCGACCTGGGATCCGAGGATCAGCAGGCCGGCGCTGACGACACTGCCGAGGGCGGCATAGGGAGTGAGGATCCGCCCGGGGGCGTCTTCTTCGGTCTCATGGCGCACTCGCGCATCCTCCCACTAGCCACCGGCAAACGGAGGCAGTATCTCAATGATGCTGCCGACCGCGACAGGAGCATCGCGGTCGACCCGCTTGCCGTCGACCAGCAGGGTCGCGACGGAGAGCACCCGCTCCAGGCCGGGATGTGCCGCGAGCGCGGCGTCCGTCGCCTCCCCGGCCGTGGCGGCGTGCAGCCGTTCCTCGTCGACGCCGGCCTCGGCTCGTGCCGCGGCCCAGTACCGCACGACAACCTCACTCACCGGTCCACCGTCCTCGCATCGTCAGGTCGCTCGAATGTGAGACATCCCATTTCCACCAGGCTATCGGGGCGGCCGGCGTGTGCCGCCCCGTATCCTTCATGAGCATGGCACGGGTGCTGATGCTCACCGATGCTCGCGGCGCGAGCGTCGAGGTGCTGCCCGCGCTCGGCCTGCTCGGCCACGTCGTGCGGATCCTGCCGACCGATCCGCGCTCGCTGGTCGACCCGCCCGAGTTCGACGTGATCCTGCTGGACGCCCGCCACGATCTCGCCGGCGCCAAGGGCCTCACCCGGATGCTCGACAGCAGCGGCCTGTCCGCGCCGCTGATCGCGATCTTCACCGAAGGGGGTCTGACGGCGCTCACGGCCGAGTGGCGGGTCGACGACGTGCTGCTGGAGTCCGCCGGGCCGGCCGAGGTGGAGGCGCGCATACGGCTCGCCGCAGGGCGCGCCGGAGCCCTGCCGGAGCAGGAGGCGACACCGATCACCGCCGGCGGGCTGGTCATCGACGAGGATGCCTACACGGCCCGTGCGAGCGGCCGGTTGCTCGACCTGACCTACAAGGAGTTCGAGCTGCTGAAATATCTCGCGCAGCACCCCGGCCGGGCGTTCACCCGCGCACAGCTGCTGCAGGAGATCTGGGGCTACGACTACCTCGGCGGCACCCGCACCATCGACGTGCACATCCGACGGCTGCGGGCCAAGCTCGGCCCCGACCACGAAGCGCTGATCGGGACGGTGCGACATGTCGGATACCGGTTCGTCGGTGCACAGGATGCCGATGGGCCGCAGCTGCCGAGTACCGTCCAGTGACATGTATGGCCCCGACGCGACAGGGAAGGTATCGCTGTGAGCACCCCGACCTGGCAGGCCGAGCCCGCGACCGGCACCGTCGACGCGGTGCTCCAGCTGGCCGAGCGTGCCACCGCACACGACGGTGTCGCGCCGTTCTCCGAGGCGACCACGCTGGCGCTGCACCGCATGGCCACGGGCTCGGGAAACGGTATGCGGCTGCTCGTCGACTCGCCGTCCGTGCAAGGCGCGGCGCTGCTCGCCGAGGACGGTTCGGCGGAGCTGGCGGTGCTGCCCGCCGCGCGCGGCCGGGGCATCGGCGGCGCGCTGCTCGACACCCTGCTGAGCCAGGAACCGCAAGCGCAGGTGTGGGCCCACGGCGACCTCCCCGCGGCGCAGGGTGTCGCCCGTTCGCGCGATCTGGTCGTGACCCGCAACCTGTGGCGTATGGAGCGCCCGGTCGACGGTGAGCCGGCCATCGGCCCGGCGCAGGTGCCCGCCGGTTTTGCGGCCCGCAGCTTCCGCCCCGGCACCGACGAGCGGGCGTGGCTGGACCTCAACGCCACGGCATTCGCCCATCACCCCGAGCAGGGCCGCATGACGATGGACGACCTGCACGAGCGGATGGAGCAGCCCTGGTTCGAGGCGGCCGGACTGCTGCTGATCGAGGACGTCGGCGGCGACGACCCGCGCCTGGTGGCGTCGCACTGGACCAAGGTCGCCGAACCCGACGTCGGAGAGGTCTACGTGGTGGCGGTCCACCCGGAATACCAGGGTCAGGGGCTCGGCAAGGCGGTGACCGCGCTGGGCCTGCATCACCTCGCCGGGCGCGGCGTACGCACGATCGAGCTCTATGTCGAGGGCGACAACGCCCCGGCCGTCGCCACCTACTCCGGCTGGGGTTTCGCGCGGGCGAGCGTGGATGTGATGTATTCACGCTCTGTTCACCAAGACCTGACACCATAGAGGGCATGCAGATGCCTGCGGACGCTCCGCTGGAGGAGCCGCACGAGGACGACACCACGGCACAGACCGTCGCCAGTGAGGCGTCGCTCATCCGGCTCAACCAGCGTGCGGGCAGGCTGCGGGCGGCGGACGGCCGGTTCATGCGCGCCGAGACGCCCGAGGCGAAGGTGGTGCAGCTGCCCTCCGACCGTTTCCTCGACCGCGAGATCTCCTGGCTGCAATTCAACGAACGGGTGCTGCAGCTGGCGATCGACCCCGCCGTGCCGCTGCTGGAGCGCGCCCGCTATCTGTCGATCTTCTCCAGCAACCTCGACGAGTTCTTCATGGTGCGGGTCGCGGGCCTCAAGCGCCGCATCGCGACGGGGCTGGCCGTGCGCTCACCCTCCGGCCTCGAGCCGCGCGAGGCCCTCGACGAGATCTCCAGCACCGCGCACAAACTCATGGAGTTGCACGCGCAGGCCTTCCAAACGCACATCCGCCCTGAGTTGCAGGACGAGGGCATCCGCATCCTGCACCCGGACGAGTGGACCGACGTCGACCGCGAGCACCTGAGCAACATCTTCCGATCCCGCATCTATCCGGTGCTGACCCCGCTGGCCGTCGACCCGGCCCACCCGTTCCCCTACATTTCGGGGCTGTCGCTCAATCTCGCGGTCATCCTGATCAACCCCAAGACCGACCGGGAGCACTTCGCGCGGGTCAAGGTGCCGCCGTTGCTGCCCCGCCTGATGCGGCTCCCTGCCCGGCCGGATGACGAAAAGCTCTACACCGCAAGGTTCGTCACGATCGAGGACGTCATCGCCGAGCACATGCAGCATCTCTTCCCGGGCATGCAGGTGCGCGAGAAGTTCACGTTCCGCGTGACGCGCAACGAAGACCTCGAGGTCGAGGAGGACGACGCCGAGAATCTTCTCACGGCACTCGAGAAGGAGCTCACCAGACGGCGATTCGGCCCTCCGGTGCGCTTGGAGGTCGCCGACGACATCGACGACCACGTCCTCGACCTGCTGGTGCGCGAGCTGGGCGTCGGCGGCGATGAGGTCTATCGGCTCCCGGAACCGATAGACCTGCGCGCCCTGGATGCCATCGCCGACCTCGACCGCACCGAGCTGCGCTGGCCTCCGTTCGTCGCCATGACCCACCCAGATCTCGCCCCGGTCGAACGCGCCGCCGCACCGGACGTATTCGAGGCCATCCGGTCGGGCGACATCCTTCTGCACCACCCGTATGACGCATTCTCGACCTCGGTGCAAGCCTTCATCGAGCAGGCGAGCGGCGACCCGCAGGTCGTCGCGATCAAGCTGACGCTCTATCGCACGAGCGGCGACTCCCCCATCATCGACGCCCTGATCGACGCTGCCGAGGCGGGCAAGCAGGTGCTCGCCGTGGTCGAGATCAAGGCGCGTTTCGACGAGCAGAACAACATCGGCTGGGCGCGCAAACTCGAGCGTGCCGGCGTCCACGTCGTCTACGGGATGGTCGGACTCAAGACCCACGCCAAGCTGTGTCTCGTCGTGCGCAGCGAGGGGGAGACGATGGTGCGGTACAGCCATGTCGGCACCGGAAACTACAACCCCAAGACGGCGCGGCTCTATGAGGATCTGGGCCTGTTGACGTGTGACCGCGAGGTCGGCGAGGACATGTCCCGCCTGTTCAACCAGCTGTCCGGCCTCGCCCCGCGATCGAAGTTCAAGCGCCTGCTGGTCGCCCCACGATCGGTGCGCACCGGTCTGATCGGGCTGATCGACGAGACCGTCAAGGCGGCGCGGGAGGGCAGGTCCGCGCGCGTGCAGATCAAGGTCAATTCGCTCGTCGACGAGCAGGTCATCGACGCGTGCTACCTGGCCTCGCAGGCGGGCGTCGACGTCGACCTGTGGGTCCGGGGCATCTGCGCCCTGCGGCCGGGTGTCCCGGGGATGTCCGACCGCATACGCGTCCACTCCGTGCTCGGCAGATTCCTCGAACACTCCCGGATCTTCCGATTCGTCATCGAGGGTGAGGACGACGTGATCTACATCGGCAGTGCCGACATGATGCACCGCAATCTGGACCGCCGCGTGGAGGCCCTCGTCCGCGTGACGTCCGCGCGACATATGAGGAGCCTTGCCAAGTTGATGGATTCGGCTATGTCGGAGAGCACGGCGTGCTGGCACCTGCAGGGTGACGGTCGCTGGGAGAGGCACCATCTGGACGCGGACGGGGCTCCTCTGCAGGACTTGCAGGCGGGCTTGATCGCCAGCTACGCCAAGCGTCGACGGAAGGCGAGGCGTCGGTGAGTTCAGCTGATACAGAGGCGATCCGGGCTGCCGGTGCGGTGCTCTGGAGGAAGGTCGGTGATCGGCTGCAGGTCGCGGTGGTGCACCGGCCACGCTATGACGACTGGTCCTGGCCGAAGGGCAAGCTGCAGGCGGACGAGGCGTGGGCCACCGCTGCCGCCCGGGAGGTGACCGAGGAGACCGGCTTGCTGCCGCGCCTCGGCATGCCGCTGCCGAAGTCGGTCTATCCGACGCAGTCCGGGCGGGTGAAGGAAGTGCGCTACTGGGCGGCGGAGGTGGCCGGAGAGGACGGCACGGCGGACGACGAGGTCGACATCGTCGAGTGGCTCGACGTCGACGAGGCGCGAGATCGCCTGTCCTACAGCAGGGATGCCCTCCAGTTGCAGGCACTCGCGAAGGCCGATCGCCAGGATGTGCTGCGCACCTGGCCACTGGTTGTGGTGCGTCACGCCGAGGCGGTGGGCCGCGGATCGTGGGACAAGCCCGACACCGCCCGGCCGCTCAACCGCAGCGGCAATGCCCGATCCAGGACGCTCGTGCCGCTGCTGTCGGCATACGGCGTCGCCAAGGTGCTGACCTCTGACGCCGTGCGCTGCGTCGACACGGTCGCGCCCTATGCCAAGGCGGCGCGGCTCGACTTGCGCCGCAAGGGCGGCCTGTCCGAGGACGGGTTCGAGAACAACCCCAAGAAGGTGCTGCAGCACCTCGACCGAGCCCTCGACAAGGCCAAACCGGTTGCCCTGTGCACGCATCGACCGCTCCTGCCGTCGATGCTCGCGCGGCTCTACGATCAGGCCGTGCCGGGATCCCTCGCCGAGGAGTTGCTCGTGGAACTGGGCGAGTCGGGCATCGACAAGGGCGAAGCGCTCGTCTGTCAGGTCGTGGGCACGGGAGCGGACGCGAAGGTCGTCACCGTGGAGCGTCAGCGGCCCCGCTGACGACGCCCGTGCGGGTCGCGCGGCACGCGGCTCTCGGATCGGCACCGTGACCGGTGCCCACAGTTCACGCTGCCGTTGCACGGGGGCCACCTGACGGTGTCAGAGTCTTGCCATTCCGGTTCAACGACTCACCCCAGGGGACAGCGAATGCGAGACAGCTTCCACGACGACCTCGACTCCATCACCACCGATCTGGTGACGATGATCCACTCATCGGCGCAGACCATGTGTCGGGCCACCGATGCCATGCTCGAGGCCGACGCCGCGCGGGCTCACGAAATCGCCTGCTCCGGAGCCGATCTCGAAGAACTCCGATGCGTGATCGACGAGAAGTCTGTCGACCTGCTGGCTCGGCAGCAACCGGTCGCCACCGACCTGCGCATGGTGGTCGCCGCAATGCACATGGCGTCGGACATCGAGCGTATGGGCGGCCTGGCGCGACATGTCGCGCGATCGGCCATCCGCCGCGCGCCGGAGCCGGTCGTGCCGCCGGACCTGCGCGACACGATCGGATCCATGGCGAAGGTGGCCGTGCAGCTGGCCGACGCCGCGGCGTCGTCACTGGCGCAGCGTGACGTTGCGGCCGCCCGGCGCCTGCGCACCGAGGACGATGCCATGGACGACCTGCATCGCCAGATCTTCAGCCAGATGCTCGACCGGCCGTGGCCGCACGGCACCGCCGCGGCCGTGGACGTGACGCTGATCGGGCGCTATCTCGAGCGATTCGGTGACCACACGGTCCAGATCGCCGACCGTGTCATCTATCTCGTCACGGGTGACCTCTGAGGGCACGTCCACCGTCAGTTCACCCGGACGTAACCGACGTTCACCCTTCGCCTTCTCGGCCGACACCGTCTCGTCGCATGCCCGACGCCACTCCTTCCATCGCGGTTCATCGCGGCGTGTGCTTCGCGCCACGTCCGCTCCCTAGCGTGCGAGTCGTCGGAAGCAAAAGCTCTGACGGACAACCTGATCGGAAGGCAGGACCCTTTGAAGATCAACAAGCCCAGCCGCGCCC
>CAYPQR010000078.1:0-9528 GCA_964412865.1 uncultured Intrasporangiaceae bacterium | reverse complement strand
AGCAGGACCCACATCCCGCTATCTCAGGTGTCCACTCAAAGTGGGGAAGCTCAGTTGAGCATCTTCATTTCGAGACCTCCCTTTCGATAGGTGCCGCGGATCTCGCGGCACCCTTATCCTGCCGCAGCGCGCGGTCTCGTGGTTTGTTTTGTCGCAACGAATATTCGCCCCGCCAGCTCCGGTGAGGAACAGCCACCGCCCAGTGGCGTACCGGCTTGGTATGGTTCGGAAAACGAAGCGGTATGGGCTGCCTGGTTCTCGCTCGTGCTATGTGCTCTGAGTGATTACTCGCTGTGCGACTCCAGGGACGAACTGGCACAGTGCGATCCCGACCCCGACGCCGCTTTGGAGCACTGCGACGCTCATGCTTGGGGCGGGCCAGTACCCGCCAAGAGCCACCAGGCTGAGGGTTGCGAACACCGCGTTGATCACGATGTGCTCGATCATCGGACCAGAGGTTGCCGACCCGAAGCAGTGGCACTTCTGAACTCCCTGCAACCGCAGGCGAACCAGGCCCGCGGTCATGGCCGCGAGAAGGACGGCTCCAGGAATCTGGCCGTGCCGCGGCAGAGCAACGGCCGCCACCGCGACGGCAGATTCAAGGATGAGCGCTCCTACGGCCGTTGCGGGCTGCCAGCGCCCGAAGATACCCCAGTCTGCCAAGGAAGCGGCAAAGTTATTGAAACTATGGCGATCTCGTGCCTTCAGGACGACAGCAACCGTGAATGTCACCACAATGACAGTTCTGGTAACGAGCTCCATCAAGCCCCTCCGGTCAACGGGCCCGGTGATATTTCGCCAGGCCGGCTCCCACCACGCGCATCCGGGACGCTACCGCATGACACCTGCTGAGTCGCCGTGACGATCGGGTCGTTCCTGATCTCATAGCGGTCTCCCTGCGCGAGAGGGGGCATCGCTCCCAACGCTTCCGGCTGTCCAGCGGGAGAGCGCGGCTCGTTGTCTGCCGATCACCGTAACGGGACTGTCATTGCACAGATCTGTGTGAGAGGCAACTTGGGTGATAGACAAGCATCGCTGACCCAATTCGCATTTGACACGTTCGCGAGCAGGCCGTGGTCTCATCCCGTGGGTGCTAGGCCGGTGGGACAGCCGCGCCGTTGCGATGAGTGGAGGGAGACACGTGTTTCGGGCGTTGAGGTTTCGGTGGGTGCAGGGTGTGGTGATCGCGGTGCTGGCCGCGCTGGTGACGACGTGTGTCGTGTTCGCCCCGTTGTATGACCGAGCATTGCAGCAGTCGATGGTGCACACGAAACTTGCTCAGGCTCCGGTAGATGTGTCGGGGATTCGGATTATCTCGGTGACGCCGGATACGACGAAGCCGCCGTTGACGGCCCAGAAGCTGGTCTCCTACGTCCCGGCGGCGGTGCGTCGGTACCTGCTCCCGCCCGTGGGCAGCAGCACGGTCGAGGTGGGCACCTGGCCGTATACGGGTTCCTCGCCGACCGGGTCGTTGGTGGCCCGCTCGGGCGCCTGCCGGCATGTGCGGTTCGCCCGTGGGCGCTGCCCGTCCGCGCGGAACGAGATCGCGGTCAGCACCGCGGACGTCAAGACGTTTGGGTGGAAGCTGGGCCAGCGGATCCCGGTGGCCGAGATCACCCGCGCCACCAACCCAGGCCGGTCCCCGCACAAGACGCTGCGGGTGGTCGGTGTCTACACGGCCACACCGGGCCGGTACTGGTTCAACGACCTGCCCACCGGTCGGGCTGGTCTCACGGACTCGGCCACGCACCACACGGAGCATGACTGGTGGCTGACCGATCCGGCCACGATGGCCGGGCCGCTGGCCAGACCGGGCCCGACAAGGCCTGCCGCGTCGTGGATCTCCGAGGTCAACCAGGTCGACCTGTCCATCAACCGGTCGACCGTCGGCATCGATCAGCTACTGGGTCTGAAGAAGCCGGTGCAGGAGTACCTGTCCTCACCGGTGCCGGTGATTGGCAACGGGGCCGGGCAGCCGACCGCGCAGGCCAGCTCCGGGATCGCGGACCTGGCCACGGCCGCCGCCCACGGCCGCGATCAGGCGAACACGATCGTGCCGTTGTTCATGATCCAGCTGGCACTGCTGGCCGCGCTGACCCTGTGGCTGGTGCTCGGCGCAGCGATCGACCAGCGCCGACCCGAGGTGGCCCTGGCCCGGCTGCGCGGGCGCAGCACCCGCGGCGCACGAGCACTCCTGCTGGCCGACCTTGGCTCGGTCGTGACGATCGGGTTCCTGGCCGGGGTGGGCGCCGCGTTCGGGCTGTCCTTCGCGGCCCGGCACACCTGGCTGTCCGGCGGGGCACCGTTCGAGGCGCGGCGCCCGGTGCTGTACGCCGTCCTGGCGGCCGCGGCGGCCCTGGCCGCAATGCTGCTGGCCGCGGTCCATGCCACCGCGGGCGCGCCCCCGGCGCGGCTGCTGCGCCGGGTCGTGCCACGACGGGTCGGGTGGGCCATCGGCGTGGGTGACCTGCTGGTGATCGTGGTGGCCGGCGCCGCGTTCGTCGCGTTCGCCACCGGGTCCCTGTCGGGGTCCCTTGCGATGGCCGCCCCCACGCTGCTTGCCCTGGCCGTCGGTCTGCTCCTGGCGCACCTGCTCGGCCCGACGACCAGCCGGATCGGACGCCGGTTGGTATCTCACGGGCGCGTCGGTCCTGGGCTCGCGCTGCTGCAAGTGGCCCGCCGGCCCGGCACCCGCAAGGTGATCGCCACCATCACGGTGGCGACGGCGCTGCTGGTCTTCGCCAGCGACGCTCTGGTGATCGGCGCCCGCAACCGGGCCGACCGGGCGCAGGCCGAGACCGGCGCGGCCATGGTCGCCACGATCGCCAGCACCGACGTCGCGGCCGTGCAGCATGTGCTGCACCAGGTCGACCCGTCCGGGACCCAGGTCACCCCGGTCGCCCAGCTCTCCCCTCCGGGCGAGCAGGGCACCACCACCGAGGCCGTGGTCCCCGGCCAGTTCGCCACCATCGCCAAGTTCCCCGGGCTCGACTCGGCCCGGATTCCCTGGGACAAGCTGGGTCCGCCCCGGACTCCGGCGATCTCGGTCACCGGCTCCACTTTCTCCGCACGAGTGAGTTCGAAACCGTTGCAGGCTACTGGGAAGGGCCCGCTGAAGACCAGCCGACTCGGGGCGGTCGAGTTGCGGCTGCTGATCACCAACTCAGACGCCCAGCAGGCGGTCATCGTCCTGGGCGACCTGCCCGTCGCCGGGTCGAGCGCCCATCGGGTAACCGCGCCGATCCCGTGCGCCCAGGCCTGCCTGATCACCGGGTTCGGGATCTACGCGCCGGGTGTGCAGCCCCCACTGTCCGGTCGTGTCGCCATCTCCCACGCCACCGTCTCCGGGCACCCGGTCGCCCTCGGGCCTCCAAGCGACTGGCGGGACCTGACCGCTTCCGGCGACGGGTCCATGACCCCGGCCGGCACAGAGGGCATCCTCGGAATCAAGTTCACCGACACCGGCACCTCCGAGGTCGACCTGGGCCACAGGTCCGTCCCGACCCGGCTGCCGGCCCTGGTCTCCGGGCCGCTACCCGCCGGCAGCCACGGGGACACGTTCGATGCCGCCGGACTGGACGGCGTAACCGTGCCCATGAAGAAGGTCGGCGCCCTGCGCTATGCACCCGGTAGTGCACCCGCGACCGCGGTGGTCAACCTCGATGTGCTCGAACGGTACGGGGCCGCTCCGACCAGCACCCTAGTGGTCCAGGCCTGGTTCGCCCGCAACGACCCCGCCCTGCTGGCCAAGGTCACCCAGGCGTTGAAGACGAAGGGCATCGGGATCTCGAGCACCACCACGACCGCGGCGGCGCAGCGTGTCTACGACCAGACCGCCGCGACCTGGGGGCTGCAGCTGGGCACCGTGGTCGGTGGCGCGGCCGCGGTCATTGCCGCGCTCGTGCTGCTGATCGCGGTCGCGACCACGTGGCGGATCCGGTCCCGCGACTACGCCGCCTTGCGGATGAGCGGGCTGCCACGTCGGACCCTGATCGTCGTGTCCGTCGGTGAGAAGTTGCCGCTGGTGCTGGTCAGTGTGGTCCTCGGTGTGGTCTGCGGTGTGCTGGGCGCGCACTACGCCATGCCCATGGTTCCCCTGTTCGCGACTCCACCTGCGATCCCGATCCTGAATCTGTCCACCGCCTGGACGGCCGTGGCCTGGGCCCTGCTGGGTGCACTGGTCGTGCTCGGCGTGGTGGGCTGGGTCAGTGGGCGGTGGGTCGCCCGACGGGCTCGCCTGACCCGGCTGCGGGAGGCACCATGACCCAAATCACCACGCCGGCAATGACGGCCGGGCAGGGGTTGGCGATCTCGACCCGGGGCCTGGTGCACATCTACCGGTCCGAGGGCCACGACGTGGCCGCCCTGTCCGGGGTCGACCTGACCGTGGCCGCCGGGGAGATGATCGCGCTGCTCGGGCCGTCGGGCGCGGGCAAGTCCACCCTGCTGACCCTGCTGGGTGGCCTGTTCCGGCCCTCCGCGGGCAAGATCTTCATCGGCGAGCACGAGCTGACCTCGCTGACGACCAAGCAGTTCGACCGGCTACGCGCGACCGAGGTGTCCCTTATGTTGCAGGGCGCGTCCCGCAACCTGCTGCCGTATCTGACCCCGCGGCAGAACGTCGCCTTCGCGCAGCAGGCCGCCCGACGGCTCGACCACCAGGCCGACCTGCCGGAGATCGGCGAGGTGCTGGACCGGGTCGGGCTGTCCGGGCACGCCGACGCACCCCTGGGATCGATGACCCCAGGGCACCTGCAGCTGGCCGCGGTCGCGGTCTGTATCGCCAGTAACCCCGGGGTGATCCTGGCCGACGAGCCGACCAGCCAGCTGGACCACCACGCCCGTGACAGCGTGCTGGAGACGCTAGCCCAGATCAACACCGGCCAGGGCACCACCATCGTGCTGGTCACTCACGACCCGCAGGTCGCCGCGCTCATGCCCCGCACTGTGACGATCCGAGACGGGCGCATCGGCGGGGAGGGCCGCGCCGGGGAAGAGTACGCGGTCGTCACCGCCGACGGGTTCCTACCGCTGCCCGCGCACGCGCTGGAGGTGCTTCCGCCCGGGACCCTGGTGCGGGTGCACGACCACGACGGCACCTGGGTGCTGCTCCCCGAGGCCGGCACCGACCCGCCCGGCCCGGCTGAAGGAGCAGCACCATGACCCATCCCACGGACGCGGCGATCGTCACGGCAGGCCCGACCCGCAACGCCCACACCCTGCACGTCGACCAGGTCACCGTGACCTACGGGACGCTGGTCGCGCTGCACCAGGCAACCCTGACCGCGCGACCCGGGCAGTTCCTAGCGGTGACCGGGCCATCCGGTGCCGGGAAGTCGTCCCTGTTGTGGGCGCTGGCCGGTGCGCTGGTGCCCGCGTCGGGGCGGGTCACCTACGGCGACCAGCCCGTCGGCGGCAGGGAGGCCGCCGCCCGTGCGGGGATCGTGATCATCCCGCAGGGCAACGGCCTGGCCACCACACTCACCGCGACCGAGAACGCCCTGGTGCCGCTGCTGGTCACTGGCACACCACCCGGCGAGGCGACCCGCCGGGTGCAGGCAGCGCTGGCCAGCGTCGGCCTGGAGGACTCCGGCAACCACCTGATCGAGGAGCTGTCCGGCGGTCAGCAGCAACGCGTCGCGGTCGCCCGGGCCCTGGCCTCGACCGCACACGTGATCTTGGCCGACGAACCCACCAGCGACCTGGACTCCATCACCCGCGAACGCATCATCACGCTGCTGCGGTCCGAGGCCGAAGGAGGCGCGATCGTCATCATGTCCACCCACGACCCCGACGCCGCCGCCGAGACCGACGCCGAGATCGCCCTGGACGAGGGCCACCTGACCTGGGCACGCCCCCTCACCACCTGAACCGCACCATCGACGGCCCCGTTCAAGAGCACCTCTGCCGGGGCCTCTGGACCGAGGCTCTTCAGGCGGGCCGAGGGCGAGCCCGGTCAGGTGACTGACCGCTCCTTGCTGTGCGCGAGGCGGTAGGAACTGGTGCCGGTCTCGATGATCGTGCCGCGGTAGGTCAGCCGGTCGACGATCGCGGCACACAACCGTGGATCGGTGAAGGTGTCCGTCCAGCCGCTGAAGGCCTGGTTGGAGGCGATCGCGATGGAGTTCTTCTCCTCTCGCTCCGTCAAAACCTGGAAGAGCAGCTCGGCCCCGCGCCGATCAAGCTCCATGAAGCCCACCTCGTCGAGCTATGCGGATATCCGCACAGCTCGACGACATTGGCATGCTCCCGGCCGGGCAGGCCGCCGCCGAAACGTTCTACCGCCTGGTCGATGCCGCCTTCGAACGGCGAAGCCCAGCCGTCACCAGCAACATCCACCCGGTTCGACACGGTCATGCCCAAGACCCTGGCGACCGCCGCGGTCGACCGACTCCTGCACCACGCCCACGTCATCCTCACCGAGGGCTCATCACTACGACTCGCCGAAGCCACCTGCGGCCAGGGAGTAGTCCCCTTGACCTGACAAACGGGAGATCAACAGCCCACACGCAGGGAAAATCAACTGTCCGCCAGCGGGGAACTAACCCGTCCACACAAAGGGAAATCCCAATGTCCCTTGACACCTGGAAACGCCCATTAGGTGCCTCGCACTCCTGCCGGCACCAGGGAAGTGACAAGGGTGACACGAGTCGCGACGATGATCCTGGACACTCCGTATGGCGATTCCCAGTCGGCGACGTGCCGTCCCGTATAGCGTGTGCGGGCCGCGCACTGCCGGGCACGGAGTACACCACGAGCAACAACGGGCTCCAGATCATAACCTGGCAAATCGCTGGATAAGTATGCGGCACACTCAATTACGGCGCTGCCAATCATCATCCGATGCGACGCACTGCAGGGCCTCAACACGTGCTCACGTCCACACGTAGGGCCGCGAGAGCGTAACTCGCCCGATCGCAGCCTCCATCTGGAGGTTGTACGGCATTCGTCGTTTCAACTTCTGTCGCCGGGCCCTCGCGGTGGCGGGCCGCGCCGCGGAGGCAGGTGGCGGGCCAGCCTACGAGCAGTACAACAGCCCGTGCGTGGACTTCACCTCGAGCACTCGATGCACCGACCTGTCGACGAGCCCGGCGAAGGTGGAGTTGGTCTTCATCCGGGACAGCACCGCCGACTCCATCTTCGAGACTTCGCTCGGCGCGCCAGTGAGCATGATGTCGCCCCCGGCCGTGATGAACTGCACCGCTCGCTTACCCACCGTGATGTGCCGGACGGCAACGGCGCTCAGCGAATCGCTGATCACGACGCCGTGGAAGGCGAGATCTCCTCTCAGAATGCTCGTGATCATCCGATGCGAAAAGGCTGCCTGATGTGCGGAGTCGATCTTCGGATACCACGCCAGCGACATCATGACCATGCCGGTGCCGGCCTTGATCCCGGATCTGAACGGGTTCAGGTAGGCGTCGTGGGCCGTCATCGTGCGGTCGGTGATGCCTGTGCTGGATGTATCGGTGTTGTTCTTGATGCGGCCGATTCCCGGGAAGTGCTTGAGGGTCGAGATCGCGCCGGCTCTGGTCAGGCCGTGCACCACGTTGGTCACCGCACGCGAGACAACCTTTGGGGTATAACCGAATTCGCGGTGGTAACGACCGATCGGCCCGTTGCCCGTGCCGAGTGACTTCGGCACCGTGTCGGTGACCGGAGCGAGGTTGATGTTGACGCCCACGTTCCGCAGCTGATGCCCGACCTTGGTCGCCAGTGCCCTCTGTTTCGATGACGACATCTTGCCTTGAGCCAGAGCCGACGGGATCGTGCTGAAGCCGGTGCCTGTCAATTGCTGCACCTCGCCACCCTCTTGGTCGGCCGCGATCAGCATCGGAACGCCCCCGGTCGCACTCGAGGTGGCGCGTCGCTGCAGGCCGTTCGAGGTCTTGCCGACCGTGCCGTCGCCCCTCCAGCCACCGAGATAGACGACGTTGCCGACGTGTTGGGACGAGATGAGCGTATGGATCCTTCCCTGGTCGCCGCGCTCCATACCGACCATGATCAGCTGACCGACGCGCTGCCTCGTGGTCAGGTGACCGTAGGTGCGGGTGACACACGCGGAGCCCCTGACGCCGAAACTGAGCAGCGCCTTCCAGGTGAGCGCGTCGACCACGCCGGTGGCATCGAGGTGGCGCGACGCCTGAAAGCGCTTGACCGCTGCCCGTGTCGCGGGCCCGAAGTGACCGTCGGCGCCGGACGGCCCGACCGAGAACCCGTGCTTGATCAGGCTCCGCTGGATGAGTTTGACGCAGGCGCCGGACGCGCCATAGAACGTCACCGGATGTGAGGAGCATGCCGACGAACTCGACAGGCCGACGAGCGCCTTCGAGTGCGGGCCGACGACCACGCCGGACCTCGGCTGGTATGCGCGCTGCGAGCCGGCCACCGCCCCGGACGGTGGTGCCGCCGCGACCGACATACCAGCGGCGATGACAAGCGCCGTCCCGAGCACCAGGGGTCGTTTCGCGACATGATCCATGATCCGCCTCCTCGGATGGCGACTCCCTCACATGGACGTGTCATGGGCACGAGAGGTTGCCGTGCCACCGCGGGTTGCCGTCCGTGACATGCTGAACGAAACGGAGGAGATGGATGGAGCCAGACATCGCAGCCCTTGCTGCCGTGGCGCTCACCGATGAGGGACGCCGAACGGCCGACACGACCTGCGGCGATCGCAAGACACTCGAGCCCGAGAAGTGGGCACAGCGCTACCGGCAGCTCGTGGAAGATCTGTCGGACGACCCCTCCGACAGCGAGATCGTCGTCGCCATCGGAGAACGAGGAGGAACGATCGGTTGGGTCGACTGGTCGGGCGAGGATGACGAGCATCAGGTCCAGGACATGGTCGTCGAGGCGTGCGAGAAGCTCGGTCTGCCGGACCCGGGGATCCCGGACGACATCACCGACCACGTGCTGCAGCGGCTGGGCACCACGATCCAGCGCGGCGACTACATCCCGGCCCTGCTGGAGGCCATCGACACTCAGTTGGCCGCCGCGGGGCTTCGACTCGTGCTGATCGATCTCGACACCGACACCTACCATTTCGTGCCGGTCACGGCCGAAGCGTTCGCCTCATTGGTCGGTCGGCAAGGTGGCGGCTACCGACTCCAAGGTATCGACGCAGACATGGGTTGACCCGCGGCAAGCGACCCGACTTGTCCTGTTCTTTTTTTTGGGGGGGGGTATCTCTTGGCGCGAGGTGGGCCGGGTGCGCGGTCTGCCCGACCGGATTGGTTGAGCCCGCTCGGAAGCGGGCCGAGCGCGGCGTATGTGACGCGCTCTGCCCGCTGGTAACGCGTGTCGGCGGCGAGAGGGCTCACCCCGGCTTCGTCATTTGGCGGTGGCGGTGGCGGTGGCGCAGGGAGCCGTCCCTCGTCGCAAGCTCCTCAGTCCTCCCGAATCCCCCGTGCTTCATCAATGACGAAGGTGGCCGACCCACTCGCTCCGCTCGGGGTCGGCCACCTTCGTCATTGGCGGTGGCGGAGGGAGCCGTCCCTCGTCGCAAGCTCCTCGGTCCTCCCGAAT
>CAYPQR010000077.1:0-9538 GCA_964412865.1 uncultured Intrasporangiaceae bacterium | reverse complement strand
TCGCCTGCGGCGGATACAGCGGCTCGGGCAACCTCGTCGGCCCGGTGGCCGCGCGGGCGGCCGTCGCCCTCGCGCTCGACGGCACCACACCGCCCGCATATCTGCGAAGCGAGCTCGGCTCATGACGGCCGACCCGGACCTGTCCCGGCGCGCGGACGGCAGCGACGACGCGCCCGTCGCCGACCACGCCGGTGGCCGCCACCGGCCCGGCGCACCGCTGGACGCCGGACGTCTGCACCTGCTGCGTGAGGCAGCCCTGCGCGGCTCGATCTCGGCCGCGTCGCGCTCTCTCGGGCTCACGCCATCCGCTGTGTCGCAACAGCTCTCGGCTCTCGAGCGCGATGTCGGGGTCACCCTGCTGCACCGCTCCGCCCGGGGCGCGACACTCACCGGCGCGGGGCGCGCCCTGGTCGCCAGAGCCGAGCAGGTCGCCGACGTGCTCGCGCAGGCGCAGGCCGACCTGGAGCGGCTCGGCGGCATACACACCGGCACGGTCTCCATCGCGAGCGTCGCGAGCGCGGCGATCGCGTTCGTGTCGTCGGGCATCCGACGCCTGGATCGGGAGCAGCCCGGCATCGACGTCTCGGTGACCGTATGCGAGCCGACGAGTTCACTCGACCTGGTCGCGGGCGGAGACACCGACATTGCCATCATCGACGAATACGACTACGTGCCAGTCAGCCTGCCCGACCACACCGAGGTCCGCGAGTTGCTGACCGAGCCGCTCGTCGTCGTTGCGCCCGACACCGCGACAGTGCCGACGATGCCGCGGCTCACCGACCTCGCCGACTCGCGATGGGTGATGCCCCCGGACGACGCAGCATGTGGCCGGGCCCTGCGATCCGCCTGTCGTGCAGCAGGTTTCGAGCCGGACGTTCGGTGGGAGAGCGACGACATGCTCGTGCTCGCCCAGGCGGTCAAGGCGGGGCACGGCCTCTCCGTCATCCCCCGGCTTTCGGTCGACCCCGACCAGCACGGCATCCAGGTCGGCGAGTTGCGCTCGCCCGGCATCCACCGCCGTCTGCTCGCCGTCGCGCGCACCAGTGCTCTCGCTCGCCCCGTGGTGGCCGAAGTCCTCGACGCCTTGACCCAGGCTGCCGCGACGACGCAGGAGGCCGACAGATGAGAAGCACCCTCCCGACCGGGGCCGACGTCGTCATCGTCGGCGGAGGTGTCATGGGTGTCAGCGCCGCGTTCCACCTCGCGGAGGCGGGTGTCCGCGACATCCTGCTGCTCGAGCGCGGCGACCTCGGCGGCGGATCCACCTGCAAGGCGGCCGGATGCGTGCGCGCGCAGTTCTCCGACCGCACCAACGTCGAGCTCGGCCTGCGCAGCCTCCGCTCGTTCGAGACCTTCGCGTCGCGGCCGGGCCAGGAGATCGACCTGCATCAGCCCGGCTACCTCTTCATGCTCGATTCGCAGGAGTCCGTCGACGCGTTCGAGCAGAGCGTCGCGTTGCAGCAGTCGCTCGGCGTGCCGAGCCGCATGGTGTCGGCCGACGAGGCGGTGCGTCTCTCGCCGCTGGCATCGTCCGACGGCGTTCTGGCCGGCGCATTCTCACCGACCGACGGCTACTGCTCGCCGGAGTCGGTCGTGCTCGGCTATGCGACGGCGGCGCGACATCTCGGCGCACGCCTCGTGACGGACTGTGCGGTCACGGGCATCGAGACATCGGGCGGCCAGATCACCGCCGTGCGCACCAGCCGGGGTGACGTCCGCACGAGCACCGTCGTCTGCGCGGCAGGCGCCTGGTCGCAAGAGGTCGGGTCGTGGGTCGACGTCGATCTGCCGGTCACCCCGGTGCGCCGACAGATCCTCGTCACGGAAGCGATGGCCGATCTCCCGCGGGACATGCCGATGACCGTCGACTTCTCCACATCGTTCTATTTCCACCGCGAGGGCGACGGCCTGCTGATGGGCATGTCCGATCCTGACGAGCGGCCGGGATTCGACGAACGGCGCACCGACGCATGGCTTCCCCGGCTCGGCGAGGCCATGAGCAGGCGTGCGCCGAGCCTGATGGACGTCGGATTCCGCACCGGCTGGGCCGGCCTCTATGAGATGACACCGGACCACAATGCGCTCATCGGCGAGGCGCCCGGAGTCGACCGTTTCCTGTATGCCACCGGCTTCTCGGGGCACGGCTTCCTCATGGGCCCCGCGGTCGGCGAGGTGCTCAGAGACCTCGTGCTCGGCAAGGAGCCACCCGTCGACGTGACCAGCATGGACGCAAGGAGGTTCACCGAGCATACGGTGCGGCCCGAACTCAACATTGTCTGAGCGACACGACGACCACGTCATCACCACAGAAATGGAGGTCACCATGACCACGAACCTTCCGTCCGCCGACGACCTGCGGGCGCGTGCACGCACGGCACTCGAACGCTGCGGCGTCGACGCCGCAACCCTGAACGGAGACAAGGCGGCTCGTTCCCCCATCAACGGCGCCGACCTGGCCGAACTCTCCTGGACGACGCCCGACGGTGTCGACGATGCCGTCGCGCGGGCGCGAGAGGCCTTCCCGACCTGGCGGGACACACCGGCGCCGGCACGCGGTGCGGTGGTCCGCCGCTTCGGCGAGCTGCTGCGGGAGCACAAGGCCGACATCGCGACCCTCGTCAGCCTCGAGGTCGGCAAGATCACCTCGGAGGCACTCGGTGAGGTCCAGGAGATGATCGACGTCTGCGACTTCGCCGTCGGCCTCTCCCGCCAGCTGTATGGCCGCACCATGCCCTCCGAGCGGCCGGGCCACCGGCTCATGGAGACCTGGCACCCGCTCGGGGTGGTCGGCGTCATCAGCGCCTTCAACTTCCCGTGCGCCGTATGGTCGTGGAATACCGCCGTCGCCCTCGTGTGCGGCGACCCGGTCGTCTGGAAGCCGTCCGAGACCGCCACGCTGACCGCCCTCGCCGCCAACGGCGTGCTGCAGAAGGCGATCGCCGAGACCGGCGCCCCGGCCGACATCAGCCAGGTCGTGATCGGCGACGCCGAGGTCGGCCGGCGCCTGGTCGACCACCGCGACGTCGCCCTCGTCAGTGCCACCGGGTCGTCCCGGATGGGCCAGGCGGTGGGTCAGCGTGTGGCGGCCCGATTCGGGCGGTATCTGCTGGAACTCGGCGGCAACAACGCCGCAATCGTCGCCCCCTCCGCCGACCTGGACCTGACCGTGCGCGGCATCGTGTTCGCGGCGGCGGGCACGGCCGGGCAGCGCTGCACGACGATGCGCCGCGTCATCGTGCACGAGTCGATCGCCGACGAGCTCGCCCAGCGCCTCACGTCCGTCTATGAGAAGCTGCCGATCGGCGACCCGGAGACGGACGGGACGCTCGTCGGCCCGCTGATCAACGGCACGGCATACGAAAAGATGTCGGATGCGCTGCAGCGCGCGCAGGACGAGGGCGGCAAGGTGCTGATCGGCGGCGAGCGGCGTCTCACCGACGACGCCCCCGACGCCTTCTACGCACAACCGGCCGTCGTGCGGATGCCGAAGCAGACCGACATCGTCACCCGTGAGACCTTCGCGCCGATCCTCTATCTCATCCCCTACACCGACCTGGACGACGCCATCGCGATCAACAATGCAGTGCCCCAGGGGCTCTCGTCCGCGATCTTCACGGGTGACCAGGCGGAAGCCGAGCGGTTCGTGAGCGCGGCCGGCTCGGACACCGGCCTGGTCAACGTCAACATCGGCACCTCCGGCGCCGAGATCGGCGGAGCGTTCGGCGGTGAGAAGGAGACCGGCGGCGGCCGCGAGTCCGGCTCCGACGCGTGGCGGGCCTACATGCGACGAGCCACCAACACCATCAACTACTCCGGGGAGCTCCCGCTCGCCCAGGGGGTGGACTTCTCGGTCTGACGAAGCCGTTGCCGACATCCGAAGGACCTTCCCGGACATGACATTGACGCGGATCCCCCGTCTGCTCTACGGCGGCGACTACAACGCCGAGCAGTGGCCCGAGGACGTGTGGGTCGAGGACGTCCAGTTGATGCGCGAGGCCGGCGTCAACCTGGTCACCGTGGGTGTCTTCTCGTGGGCACTGCTCGAACCGAGCGACGGCGTCTACGAATTCGCCTGGCTCGACCGGTTGCTCGACCTGCTGCAGGGCCACGGCATCTCGGTCGATCTGGCGACGGCGACCGCGTCGCCGCCGGCATGGCTGGTGCGTTCCCACCCGGAGATGCTCCCGGTGACTGCTGACGGCGTGCGCCTGGAGTTCGGCAGCCGCCAGCACTACTGCCCGAGTTCCCCCGTGTTCCGGGAGAAGTCGGCGGCGCTGGTCGAACGGCTGGCCGAGCGATATGCCGGCCATCCAGCGGTGGCGATGTGGCACGTCGGCAACGAGTATGCCGATCATACGGCCGAGTGCTTCTGCCCCATCTCCGCCGAGGACTTCCGCAGCTGGCTCGTCGAGCGATACGGCGACGCGGGCGCGCTGAACCAGGCGTGGGGCACCACCTTCTGGAGTCAGCACTACGACTCCATCGACCAGGTGGAGCCACCGCGCACGACCCCGGCGCCGCCCAACCCCGCCCAGCGCCTCGACTGGCAGCGCTTCTGCAGTGACGCCCTGCTGGAGTGCTACCGCGCGGAGAAGGCCGTTCTCGACCGCGTCTGCCCGCAGATCCCCGTCACGACCAACTTCATGGGCGCGCTGAAGTCACTCGACTACTGGAAGTGGGCCGCCGAGGAAGACCTCGTCTCCGACGACGCCTATCCCGACCCGGCCGACCCCGGCGCACCGGCGGCGATCGCGATGACCTACGACCTGATGCGTTCGCTGCGTCGGGGGCAGCCGTGGCTGTTGCTCGAAAGCGCTCCGTCTGCCGTGAGCTGGCGGGAGGTCAACGTGCCCAAGACCTGGGAACGTCGCCGCATGGATGCCGTGCAGGCGCTGGCCCACGGGGCCGACGGCGTCATGCATTTCCAGTGGCGTGCCTCCCGCTCCGGCGCGGAGAAGTTCCACAGCGCGATGGTGCCGCACCGAGGGCGGCGCTCGCGCGGCTGGGCGGGCACCGTCGCGTTGGGGCACGACCTGCAGCGCCTCGAACGCACGGTCGACAGCCGCACCGCTGCCGACGTCGCGCTCGTTCTCGACTGGGACAGCTGGTGGGCACTCGAGCAGGAGGAACATCCGTCCCAGCGTCTCCGGACCCAAGAGCAACTGCTCGGCTGGTACAGCGCCCTCTGGTCGCGCAACGTCGCAGTCGATTTCGTCCCACCGACCGGCAAGCTCACCGGCTACCGGGCGGTGTTTGCACCGTCGCTCTACCTGTTGGGAGACGAAGCCGCGGACGCGCTCGCCGACTATGTGGAGTGCGGTGGGCAGTTGTTGTTCGGGCCCTTCGGGGGTGTGGTCGACGAGTGCGATCGAGTGCACCCCGGCGGCCTGTCGGCCACGATGCAGGCGGTGCTCGGCGTCGGCGTCGACGAGTGGTGGCCGGTGCCCGACGGCGAGACCGTGCCGGTCGACCTCGCCGGCACCCGCGTGCACGCGCACACCTGGTCCGAATGGCTCGACCCCACCTCGGCATCCGTCGTTGCGGAGTATGCCGCCGGGCCGCTCAGCGGGCGCGCGGCGATCACCCGCCGAAGCCACGGCCGAGGAGTGGCGTGGTATGCCGGGTGCGTGCTCGATGCGGCCGGGCACAGTCTGCTTCTGGACCAGATCCTGCACACCGCCGGAGTGTCGCCGACGCTCGTGACGCCGCCCGATGTCGAGGCGACGTGCAGGCAGGGTGATCAGGGCCGCTTCTATTTCCTGCTCAACCGCTCCGGGGCACCGGCCGAGGTCGCCCTTCCCGGGCCGGCCCGAAACCTGCTTGCACCGGGCGAGTCGCTCGACACCACAGTGGTGGTCGGCCCGTCGGAGGTTGCAGTCATGCACCTTGTGGAAGGACAGCGCCGATCATGAGTAGGACTGGGCCGGGACGGCTGGACGGCCGCCCCGCATTCACCGCGCACGAGGTCGCGGCGATCATCCGCGACGCATACGGCGTGGACGGGCAATTGCGGCCGCTGCCGTCCGACCGGGACCAGAACTTCTTGGTGTGCGTCGGTGAATCGCCCCACTGCGTGGTCAAAATCGCCAACTCTGCCGAGCGGCTCGAGGTGCTCGAGTTGCAACATCGTGCGATGGAGCACCTCGCAGCGTCCGGGATCGGCAGCCCGGTGCCGGTGAGGGCCCTCGACGGCAGCATCGTCCGCCGTGTCGGCGACCACCTGCTGTGGGCCGTCACCTTCCTGCCCGGTGAGCTGATGGCATCGCGCACACGACGCTCCCCCGAGCTGCTCACCGGCTTCGGCGCCTTCCTGGGCACCATGACCCGCGCCCTGGCCGGCTTCGAGCATCCGGCCGCGCATCGGGTGCTGCCGTGGGACCTGACCCGGTCGGGCGAGGTCATCGCGCAATATCTCCCGGAGGTGGACCCCGGCGGTCGTGCTCTGGTCGACCGGGCGCTGCAGGCTTTCGAGGCGGCCGTCGCGCCGGCCCTGCCAGGCCTGCCGCGCAGCGTCATCCACAACGACGCCAACGACCACAACGTGATGATCGAGGGCGACAACATCACGGGCATCATCGACTTCGGCGACATGGTGCACTCGGTGACGCTGGGTGAATTGGCCGTCGGCGCGACGTATGCCGCACTGGGACAGGACGATCCGCTGGAGTCGGTCCGGCACGTCGCGTGCGGCTACGCCTCCACGGTGCCCCTCACGTCCGACGAACGCTCCCTGCTGCCCGAGCTCGTGCGGGCGAGGCTGGCCACCAGCATCGTGATGTCATCTCACCAGCATGCTCTCGAACCCGACAACGACTACCTCGTCGTGTCACAGGAGCCCGCGTGGCGGGCCCTGCGCATCCTCGATCACGTCCTCCAGACCCGCTGACCATGCAAAGGAACGCCATGTCCACTGTTGACCAGCTGCTCGCCCGCCGTGCGCGGCACCTGCCCCGGGCGATGTCGCTGCACTACGAGCGACCCCTGCACATCGTGCGCGGCGACGGAGCATACCTGATCGACGCCGACGGCACCCGATACCTCGACTGCATCAACAACGTCTCCCACGTTGGTCACGCCAATCCCCATGTGGCAGAGGCCGCCTGCCGGCAGATGCGCGTGCTCAACACCAACGCGCGATTCCTGTATGAAGAGCTCTTCGACTACGTCGAGAGGCTCACCGCACTTCTGCCGAACGGCCTGAGCACGTGCTTCCTCGTCAACTCCGGCAGCGAGGCCAACGAGCTGGCCCTGCGCATCGCTCGGGCGCACAGCGGACGACGCGGGATCGTCGTGCTCGACGGCGCATACCACGGCAACACGACGTCTCTGATCGACATCAGCCCCTACAAGTTCGACGGGCCGGGCGGCGAGGGCCGCCCACCGCATGTGCAGGTGGCCGCGACGCCCGACCCGTATGACGGCCGCTTCCGCGGAGCCGGCACCGGCGCCGACTATGCGCTTGACGTCGCGACCGCGTTCGAGCGCGCCGCCGGAGACGGTCGGCCTGCGGGCACGTTCATCGCCGAGGCTCTGCTCGGGTGCGCGGGTCAGGTGGATCCACCGGAGGGATACCTGCAGGCTGCCTACGCCGCCACACGGGCGGCAGGCGGCGTCTGCATCGCCGACGAGGTGCAAATCGGATTCGGCCGGATGGGCGACGCCTTCTGGGGATTCGAGACGCAGGGCGCGGTGCCCGACATCGTCACGATGGGCAAGCCCATCGGCAACGGACACCCGCTCGGCGCAGTCGTCACCACACCCGAGATCGCCGAATCATTCGCGACCGGAATGGAATACTTCAACACGTTCGGCGGCAATCCGGTCTCCTGCGTCGTCGGCAGCGCCGTGCTCGACGTGATCGAGGACGATGACCTGCAGGAGCATGCGCGGGTGGTCGGCGAGCGACTCGCCGAGGGATTCGCCGATCTCGCGGCCCGACACGAGGTGATCGGCGATTCTCGTGGCCACGGCCTCTTCCGAGGCGTCGCGCTGGTGACCGATCGCTCGACGCATGAGCCCGCGACCGGCCTGGCACGCACTCTCATACGCCGGCTGAAGGACGAGGAGCAGATCCTGCTCTCGGTCGAGGGCCCCGGCGACAACGTGCTAAAGCTCAAGCCGCCGCTGCCGTTTTCGACGACCGACGCGGATCGACTGCTCGACGCACTCGACCGGCTGCTCACGGCCGAAAACGCCTGACCGAGACGAGGTATGGACCGATGGACTCCACGCCGTCTAACGTCGAGCACATGCAGCACTCCGACACGGTGCCTCGCATCGAGGACGCGACCGACACGCACTTCCTGCAGGCTGCCGCACAACTGACACCCGGCCGGCGCGAGCCGGCCTCCGCGATCGACGTGCCGCGGGTCCGAGAGCTCTTCGACGCCCAGTTGGCCAGCCGGCACACCGATCTCGCGGCCCGCTGGATGCAGGCGCAGGGTCGTGGCTACTACACGATCGGCTCGGCCGGCCACGAGGGCAACGCCGCGGTCGCGGCGGCCCTACGACCGACCGATCCGGCACTGCTGCACTACCGTTCGGGCGGCTTCTATCTGGCCAGGGCAGCTCAGGCCGGCGGGCACGACGGCATCCGGGACGTGCTGCTGGGGGTGGCCGCGGCGGCGTCCGAACCGATGTCACACGGGCGGCACAAGGTCTTCGGCCACCCCGACCTGGCGATCCTCCCGCAGACCTCCACGATCGCCTCACACCTGCCGCGCGCGGTCGGGGTCGCGTTCTCGATCGACCGGGCGAAGAAGCTGCGCGTCGAATGTCCCTGGCCGCATGACGCACTCGCCGTGTGCAGCTTCGGTGACGCCTCGGCCAACCATTCGACTGCGCTCGGCGCCATCAACGCCGCAGCCCACTCCAGCTTCCAGGGCCTGCCGATGCCGCTGCTGCTGGTGTGCGAGGACAACGGTCTGGGCATCAGCGTGCCCACGCCCGACGGTTGGGTCGCGGCGACCTACGCCGACCGGCCCGGGCTGCGCTACTTCGCCGCCGACGGGTGCGACGTCGTCCAGACGCTGGCCGTGGCCGGTGAGGCGGCGGACTGGGTGCGACGCCACCGCAAACCGGCGTTCCTGCACCTGCGCATGGTGCGCCTGATGGGCCATGCGGGGTCGGACGTGGAGTCGGCCTACCGCACGCCGTCGGCGATCCATGCCGACCTGCAGCGCGACCCGCTGCTTGCCACGGCGCAGACACTGATCGATCACGGGGCGATGAGCGCCGACGACGTGGTGGCGGCCTACGAAGCCAAGCGCGCACAGGTGATCACGGTCGCCGCGCAGGTGCTCGACGAGAAGCCGCTGCTGACCCGCTCCGAGGTCGTGGCGCCGCTGCTGCCAGGGCCCGCCGAACCGGTCACGCGACGCGCCACGACACCGCCCGAACCCGAGTCGCGCCGCACGGTGTTCGGCGACCGGCTTCCCGAGACGGAGGGGCCGCTGACCCTCGCCCAGTCGATCAACCGCGCGCTGGCCGACATCCTCGCCGGATACCCGCAGGCCGTCGTCTTCGGCGAGGACGTCGG
>CAYPQR010000076.1:6212-9629 GCA_964412865.1 uncultured Intrasporangiaceae bacterium | reverse complement strand
CACCGACGACCGAACCCAGAGGATAGAACGGCAGACAGTATGTCAGCCTGACGCCGTCACGCTTCGTCGAGCGGCGAAACGCGACGTGCGTGACGAAGATCAGCATCCAGGTGGCCATCGCTCCGAACATCGACAGCGCCATCATCACCGTGAAGGCCGAATCGGGGCTCAGCGCATAGACGATCGCGGCGACCGCGATGCCGCTCGAGCACAGGACCAGGGCGTTGACCGGTGCACCGTTGGGGCGCAGCCGCCCGAACACGGCCGGGGCCTGACCGCCGCGGGAGAGGCTGAACATCATGCGGGTGGAGATGTAGAGCTGCGAGTTCATCGCCGACAGCGCGGCGATGATGACCACGAGGTTGATCACCGAATCGGCGCCCGGGATGCCGACCACCTTCATCACCGTGACGAACGGGCTGCCACCGCCGACGATCTGGCTGACCGGGGCGATCATCAGGATCAGCCCGAGCGTCAGGATATAGAAGATGAACAGACGGAAGACCGTCACCTTGAACGCCTTCTTGACCGAGTTCGCGGGGTCCTTCGCCTCGCCTGCCGCGACGGCGATCATCTCGATCGACAGATAGCTGAAGATCGAGATGACGACGGCAAACCACATGCCGGAGAGGCCATTTGGCAGGAATCCACCGCCGGACGTGTAGTGGTGGGGGCCGTATCCGGCGCCGCGGTCTCCGATGACCAGGCCGGCGGCGATGACGATGAACGCCAGAATGGCGAACACCTTGATCGCCGAGAACCAGTATTCGAGAGTGCCGAATGCCTTGACGTTGAAGGCATTCACACCGATCAGGGCGGCGGAGAACACCAGGACCCAGATGATGGACGGCACGCCCGGCATCCAGAACTTCATGTAGTCGCCCACCGCCGTGACCTCGGTGCCGACCGCGAGCACGATGCACGACCAATAGAGATACTTCGTCATGAATCCCGCGAACGGGCTGATATAGCGCTCGGCGAATGCGCCGAACGATCCGGTGGTGCTGTGTGCCACGGTCATCTCGGCCAGCGCGCCCATCAGCAGCAGCGCGATGAGGCCGCCGATGACGTAGCTGATGATCACACTCGGGCCTGCCTGCCCGATGGCCGACTTGCTGCCGAGGAACAGGCCGGTGCCGATGGCGCCGCCGAGCGCGATCATGCTGAGCTGACGGGCGGTCAGCTGCCTCTTGAGGCCCTGTTCTCGTTGCTGGATGTCGTCGAGAGTGTCGGACATCGGGGTCTCCTGTGGGTGAAAACGGGTGTGGCGAAGTGGCCGGATGCCGCGATATGGCGTGACGTCCGGGTGTGACTCGTCATGCACCGCGGTGAGTGACGACGAGCGCTTGCGCGGTCGGTGGCGGATGTGCGAGTCGCCGTCAGGTAACGGCGTTGCGAGCCTTGAACTCTGCGGTGTCCCAGGCGCGGGTGTCGAGCACGTCGCGGAGGACCTCGACGGCATCCCAGACGTCGGTGCGCGACAGGTAGAGCGGCGTGATGCCGAAGCGCAACACCTCGGGCTCGCGGTAGTCGCCGATGACACCGCGGGCGATGAGGGCGTTCATCACCGGATACCCCTGGGGGTGGCGGAAACTGACGTGGCTGCCGCGCTCGCCGTGATCGCGCGGGGTGATCAGCTCGAGAGGGTGGTCGCCGCAGCGCTGCTCGACCAGGGAGATGAACAGGTCGGTGAGCTCCAGCGACTTGGCGCGCAGCGCGTCCATATCGACTTCGAGGAACATGTCGATGCTGGGCTCGGCGGTGGCCATGCTGATGATTCCCTGTGTGCCACAGAGGAATCGGCTGATGTCTCCGGCCGGGGTGTAGCCGTCGGACATCGCGAACGGGTCGGCATGTCCCCACCAGCCGGCCAGGGGCTGCCAGAACCGCTGCTGGTGGCGCTCGGGCACCCAGATGAACGCGGGCGAGCCGGGGCCGCCGTTGAGATACTTGTAGGTGCAACCGATGGCGAAGTCGGCGCCCGACCCGCCGAGGTCGATCGGCACGGCACCCGCGGAATGGCAGAGATCCCAGATGATCACGGCTCCGCGGTTATGCGCCATCGCGGTCACGTCCGCCATGTTCCACAGGTGACCGGTGCGGTAGTTGGCGTGTGACAGGGCGACCACTGCGACGGATTCGTCGAGCGCCTCGTCGAGCGGCAGGTCGTCGTCGAGCAGCCGCACCTCATACTGCACGCCCGTCTCCTCGAGGACCGAGTTGAGCAGGTCGGCGAGGCCCTGCGAGATGTAGATGTCGGTGGGGAAGTTGTCGCGCTCGGTCAGGATGACGCGGCGCCCCGGCCGATCGGCCTGCTGCATCCGGATCGCGGCCGCCAGCGCCTTGAACAGGTTGAGGCTGGTGCTGTCGGTGACCACGGTCTCACCCGACCGGGCACCGAGGAGCGAGCTCAGCTTGTCGCCGAGCCGTCGTGGCAGATCCCACCAGCCGGCGGCGTTCCAGCTGCGGATCAGGCCGTCGCCCCACTCCCTGGTGATGACCTCCTGCGCGCGCTCCAACGCCCCGACCGGGCGGGCGCCCAGCGAGTTGCCGTCGAGGTAGATCACGCCCTCGGGAAGGACGAAGCGCTCCTTGAAGCGGGCCAGCGGATCCTGCGCATCGGCGCGCTCGCAAGCGGCACGGTCGATGGTCTGGGCGGGGCTGGGCATCGGAGGCTCCTTCGCTGCGCGGTGTCGGGTGACGTGGACCACACCTTAGAAGCATGCGCGGGCGATGCCATTATCATCTGAAGAATATTTGATGAGTGGGGCGAAGATGATCCAGAATTCGGAATTGATCCGGGAATACCGGCAACGGTCGCATGATATTCAACTCGATGACACCGACCTGAGGATCCTTCGCGAGCTGGCACTCGACGGTCGGCTGCCCAACAACGTGCTGGCCGGTCGGGTCGGGCTCGCGCCGTCGACGTGTCTGGGCCGGGTGCGCGCCCTGCGCAGGGCCGGCGTGATCCGCGGTTTCCACGCCGACGTCGACCTGCGCATGCTGGGTTTGCACGTGTTTGCGCTCATCTCGATCAATGTGCACGCGCAGGCGCGAGCCCGGATGCTGGAGCTCGCCGGCGAGTTGCGCGCGCTTCCCCAGGTGCTCGATGTGTATGTGCTGGGCGGTGACCGTGACCTGATGATCCACGTGGCATGCCCCACGGCTGACGCGCTGCGTGATTTCGTGTCGACGCATCTGGGATCCAACCAGGCATTCGTCAACACCCAGACGACTCTCGTCTTCGACCGGCTGTAGTCCCTCACACCACGTGCAGCAGGGCTCTGGTGTCGAGTCGCCCGGCCGGGATGGCGTGCCGGCCGATGCGCGGTGACGGTGCCGGATAGCCCAGCGAGATCGCGTGGCGGGCGCACTGATCGGGGGTCCCGCCGACGAGCCTCGCTGCGCGGCGGG
>CAYPQR010000076.1:0-6112 GCA_964412865.1 uncultured Intrasporangiaceae bacterium | reverse complement strand
AGCCCGACGACATCCGAGGCGCCGGCCACACCGGACAGCCCGACCACCTCCGAGGCCCCGGGCGAGAGCGGCGCGCTCGCATCGAAGACGCAGCTGGTGGCTCTCGCCAAGAAGGTGGGCTGCACGAACGCCAAGCCCATGAAGCCGAAGAAATCGGCGCCCGCCGCGCAATTCGGCATCCCGTGGGCGGTCAACTGCCTCGCGAACTCGAACCAATACATCATCATGTCCGCCGACCCCGGTCAGCAGGACAACATCATCAAGTCACTCATGGCCGACGCGTGGAGTTCCAGCAAGGAGGTCGGCTACGTGTCCGGCGACGGCTGGATGGTCATCGGCGGCGACGCCGACTCCAAGCAGCCGCCGGTTCGCAAGGACGCCGAGGAGATCCAGAAGGTCGTCGGAGGCACCGTCAAGGTGGTCAAGTAGGCGACACCCGGCACAGGAGGCGGCGGACGTTCTGCGCGTTCCGCCGCCTTTTGCCGCGTCCGCGCGGGTCGGCATGGGTATGGTGCGGAGCACTGACCTCGAGCGGAGGAGGGAACCATGAGCGACAACCAATCGAACGAGCCGAACGGCGAACGGCCCGAGACGACCCATGGGCGAGGCGGCGGGCTGGGGGAGCAGTATGACCAGCACCTGCAGTCAGGCCGGGCGCAGGAGGCCTCCGGGCAGGCGGAGGCTGCGCAACCGGACGAAGCTCAGCAGGCCGAATACCCACAGCCGCCGGACCAGCCTCAGCAGGCCGAATACCCACAACCGGAGTATGCGCAGCGGGCCGAGTCCGCCCAGGCCGGTCACGGCGCAGACGGGAGCTCGCACACGGCATACGGTCAGTCCGGTGACTTCGCCCGGCCGGCCGACACCTACGGGCAGCAGGCGGGAAGCTACGGTCAGGGCGGCGGCTACGGCCAGGCCGGCCAGACGGGTGGCTACTACGGCGGATACCCGCCGGCGGGTGGCGGCCCCGGGGGCCCGGGTTACGGCCCGCCGCCTCCCGGCTCCGGCGGCAGCCCGTCGTCACAGGCGGTGGGCTTCTTCGGTGCGCTGTTCGACTTCAGCTTCACGCATTTCGTGACGCCGATCATCATCAAGGTCGTCTTCGTCGTGGCCACCGTGCTCATCGGTATCGGGCTGGTGATCGCCATCATCAGCGGTTTCGCAAGCCTGAAGCTCGGCGGGATCCTCGTCCTGATCGTCGGGCCCATCGTGGCGCTGTTCTATCTCGCGATCGTCCGCATGACGCTCGAGTTCTATCTGGCCATCGTGCGGATGAGCGAGGACGTCCACAAACGGATGTGACCGCAGCGGGGGTGTCAGGTGGAGGTGTCGCGGTCGTAGGCCTCCTGTGACTGCGAGACGTCGCCGAGGTGGGCGATCGACCACTGCTCCAGCGCGCGCAGCGGTTCGCGCAGAGTGAGCCCGGCCTCGGTGAGCGCATATTCGACGCGGACCGGCACTTCGGGATAGACGGTGCGCTCCACGAGCCCGTCCCGTTCGAGCGCACGCAGCGTCTGGGTGAGCATCTTCTGGGAGATGCCCTCGACGCGCCGGCGCAGCTCCGAGAACCGCGCGCTGCCGTCCCACAGCGCGCCCACGATGAGCACGGTCCAGCGATCGCCGATGCGGTCCAGGATGTGGCGAGTCGGGCAGTCCGCACGATAGGGGCTCGCGCGGAGCACCGACTGCGATGAGGTGGTTACCACAAAGTGCCTTCTTCCCTAGGGCGAGTTGCTCTCCTACGGTAACCATGTGGCGTCGTCCGGCGCCACCCATCCCGTAGAAAGGCACCTCATGTCTCGCATCACCGTCATCGGCGGCACCGGCTATGCCGGATCGGCCATCGTCGCCGAGGCCGCCGGGCGCGGCCACCAGGTCACCGCACTGAGCCGCTCGGTCCCCGATGCTCCCATCCCGGACGTCACCTATGTGCAGGGCGACGCGACGGACGAGGCAACGCTGGCGGGTGTCATGGAAGGCGCGGACGCCGTCGTGGCCGCGCTCGCTCCGCGCGGCCAGGGGTCGGGCGCGTGGCGCGACATTCACCGCACCATCGCCCGGGTGGCGGACGTCGTCGGCGTTCGCCTGTACATCGTCGGCGGTGCCTCCTCGCTGCGGCCCGCGCCGGGGGAGGAGCGTTTCGTCACCGATCTGAGCGGTATCCCCGCGGAGCTGCACGACGAGATCCGCTCCGGCGCGGCCTTCATCATCGAGGACCTCCCGGCGACACCGTCGACGCTCGACTGGGTGTTCGTGAGCCCGGCACTCAGGTTCGGGGCACAGATGCCCGGCGAACGCCTGGGCCGTTATCGCCTCGGCGGCGACGTCGCGGTCCGTCCCGACGGCGGCGCGATCTCTGCCGCGGACTACGCACTGGGACTCGTCGACCTGATCGAGAACGGCGTCCACCACAGGGCCCACGTCAACCTCGGCCACTGAGCTCTTGCTGTTCGACACGGTCCGTGACGCCTCGCGGGCGTGAGAGGGACCACCCCGGCTGGTCGAGTAGCCGAGCGCCAAGCGCGAGGCGTATCGAGACCTCGGAGCCAGCGTTGCCAACAGGCTTGGCAACGCTGGCTTGCAGGTCTCGCTCCCCCGCGCGCTGCGCTCTATGCGGGAGGTGCCCCCATTGGGCTCCCCCGCTCCGTCACCCCACGAAGTTTCTCCTCCGCTTCGCTCCCCCGAATACTTCGCAGGGACCCCGACTACGCTCTCCGCCCTACTCGACCAGCTGGGCGGGCTCAGGGGGTGACGACGAGAGCGTCGAGCATGCGCGCCGCGACATCCTCGTCGCCGTCCACGCTATAGCTGAGCTCGGCGGTCGGCACTCGACCCGCGCCGCGCCGCGTGAGCGCGTCGGTGGTGAGGCGGATGGTCGTGGCCTCGGACGGGTCGCCCGCTTCCCCGCCCTCGGCGGATTCGTGGGAGACCCCCGAGAACAGCGCCTCGGCATACGGCCGGCCGTCGGCTCCCTCGACGATCCGCACGCCCTCACGAGCACAGATCGGGCCCGTGCATTCGATGATCACCATCGTGCCGATCTCGAGGCCCGCCCGCCTGGCCGCGCGGGCCGGGAAGCTGGTCAGAACGGCCTGCACGAACAGCGCCGCGCCGCCGGTGTCGAGGTCGCCGGGCCGGTCGAGGGCCTGACGCAGATCCTGCTCGTGGCACCAGATGTCTATGGTCCGCAGATTGAGGGCGTCGCCCAGCGTCGTGGGCCCGAACGGCCCCTGCACGGCGGTGTCGAGAGTGAGTGCCGGATCGCGCAGCACGTCGAGTCGGGCCGGCAGCAGCGCCGCCAGTTCGGCCACCACGTGTTGGCCGCTGCGCGGCCGGCGCAACTCCACCCCGCGCTCCACCGCCCGGCCCACATCGGTGCGCAGCCATTCGTACTCGGGCACGGGCACGGGCTCGTCGGACTCGCCGTGCATCATCCGCTCGAGCGCGACCACGTGCGAGATCTGGTCCTTGACGGTCCAGCCCGGACACTGAGTCGGCTTGTCGAAGTCGTCGTCGTGGCAGGTCATCCCGAGCTCCAGCACGGCCTGTCCCGCGTGCGCGAACGCTTCGATCAGCTGTGCCAGGTCCTCGGGCGGTTGTGGGTGCATACCACCAACTTACTTATGGTGGTGGTATGAGCGATCCCGCGCGTCCCGCGCGCGCCGGGGCGGCGACGCCCCTCACCACCCCACGATGGCCCTTCGTCGCGGCCGTCGTGGGCGTTGTCGTCAGCGCTCTCGCGGCCGGTTTCGGTGGTGCGACCAAACCATTGGAACTGCTCGACCCCGGCGCCGTGGTGCGGTGGGGCCTGCCGCTGGTGCGTGTGGTGCACGACGTGGCCGCGGCGCTCACGATCGGGATGCTCCTGCTGGGCGGCCTGCTGATGCCGGAGGGCAAGCGCACCTTCCGGCGGGTGCGCACCGCGCGGTGGGCGGCCTGGTCCGCGCTCGTATGGGCGGTCGCCGGTGGCCTCGTCGTCGTGCTGGGCTACGCCGACATCTCGGGGCGGCACCTGGGCAGCCGGGGCTTCCTCTCCGCCGCCTGGCAGATGACCTGGCAGCTCGAGACGTTGCGCGCGCCCGCGATCACGGCGCTCGTCGCGCTCGTCATCGCCCTCTGCTGCTTCTGGCTTCCGGGCCGCGACGGTCAGGCCTGGCTGTTCTTCCTCGGGATGGCAGGCATCCTGCCGCTCGCGCTGGTCGGCCACACCGCGGGGGCGGCGGACCACCACGAGGCCGTCAACTCGCTCATGGTCCACCTGGCCGCGGTCACACTGTGGGTGGGTGGCCTGATGGCCCTCGCCGTGATGTGGCGCGGACTCGGGAAGGGAGCCGCGGCCACGGTGGCCCGCTTCTCTCACATCGCGATCTGGTGCTATGTCGCAGTGGGGCTGTCCGGCGTGCTCAACGCCGTCATCAGGGTCGGCGGTTGGGACGGCCTGCAGACGCGGTACGGAGTGCTGATCCTCGCGAAGGCGGCGCTGCTGCTGGCGCTCGGCGGGTTCGGATACCTGCAGCGCGAGCGGGTGGTCGCCCGGTTGCGGGCCGACCCCAAGCAGGCCGGGTCGAAAGCCCTCTTCGCCCGTATGGCGGGCGTCGAGGCGCTGGTGATGGGCGCGACCATCGGGGTGGCGACGGCGCTCGCACGCTCGGCTCCGCCGGTGCCCGAGACGCCCGCCGGGTCGGGGCAGGTCGCCCTGGCCCTCACCGGATACGCGGCGCCGTCGCCGTTGGACGCGATGAGCTGGTTCACCCAGTGGCGCATCCAGTGGCTGTTCACCGGGTTGGCCGTCGTCGCCGTCGGGGTCTATGTCGGCTGGGTCGTGCGCCTGCGTCGCCGCGGCGACCAGTGGCCGTGGCTTCGCCTCGCCTCGTGGTGCGCCGGCTGGGTGATCTTCTGCTACCTCATGGACGGCGCCCCCGGCGTCTACGGCCGCGTGCAGTTCTCGGTGCACATGCTGGAGCACATGGGGCTCTCGACGCTCGTGCCCATCCTCCTGGTGCGCGGCGGCGTCGTCACGCTCGCGCTCCGGGCACTTCCGCGGCGGGATGATTCGACGCTGGGGCCGCGCGAGCTGATCCTCGCGGCCGTGCACTCGCGGGTCATGAACGTGATGGCGAACCCCGCCGTCGCCTCGGTCATGATGCTGGGCAGCCTGATCGTCTTCTACTACTCGCCGTTCTTCGAGCTCGCGCTGCGCACGCACACCGGTCACATGCTGATGACCGCGCATTTCATGCTCACCGGCTACCTGTTCGCCTGGTCGCTCGTCGGCATCGATCCCGGCCCGAAGCGGTGGACGCCACCGCTGCGCCTCGCCGCGTTGCTGATCACGATCACCTTCCACGCCTTCTTCGGCGTGGCGCTCATGACCGGCACGTCGCTGCTCGGCGGTGACTTCTTCACGACACTGCAGTTCGTGACCGATCCGCTGACCGATCAGCAGCGGGCGGGCACCGTCGCGTGGGGCTCGGGTGAGATCCCGACGCTGATCATCGCGCTGATCATCGCGGCGGAGTGGTATCGCCGCGACCAGGCGGACGCCCGCCGGTATGAGCGGCAGGCCGAGCGTGACGACGACGCGCAGCTACGGGCATACAACGAATATCTGGCGCAGCAGGCGCGCCGGGACGCCCGCGACCGGGGGCGTGCCGACCATCTGGTGCCGGGCGACTCGAACGATGGCAGGAGTGACTGATGCGGATCGCGCTCATTCAACTGGCGTATGGCGATGACGAGAGCCTCGTCGACCGGACTCGGCGTGCCGCCGACCTCGTGCGGGCGCAACGCGGGCACGACCTGGTGGTGTTGCCGGAGTTGTGGTCGGCAGGCGGATTCTCCTACAAGCTCTGGGAGGAGCGCTCGCAGGACGTCGACGGGCCGGTCGCGGACGCGCTCGCGAGGGCGGCCCGGGACGCCGGTGTCTTCCTGCACGGAGGGTCGATCGTCGAGCGTCCCGCCTCGGGCGAGGTCGGCCCGGAGGGCAAGTCACTGTGGAACACCTCGCTCGTGTTCGATGCGTCGGGCACGCGTGTCACGGCATACCGAAAGATCCATCGGTTCGGGTTCGCCGGCGGCGAGCCGAAGTATCTCGAGGCCGGCGAGGGGCTGA
>CAYPQR010000075.1:0-9768 GCA_964412865.1 uncultured Intrasporangiaceae bacterium | reverse complement strand
TCACTCACCGGCCACGCGCAGCAGCTGCGCCACCTCCTGCTCCCCCGGCAGGTCCGGCCAGACGGTCTGGCCGTCGGCGGCATAGAAGAACGCCGCGGAGACCTGATCGAGCCCGATGCCGCGCAACCTCGCCCACGCGATCCGGTAGGCCGCGAGTTGCACGGCGCGGGCGCGCGCCCGCTCGCCGCTGGGTCGCCGGCCGGTCTTCCAGTCGACGATCACGAACCCGCCGTCCCGCGCGAAGACCGCGTCGATGCGGCCACGCACCGACATACCGTCGATCCACGTCTCGAGCGCGACCTCGATCTCGACCGGCGTGCGGTCGGCCCACTCGGACGCCAGGAAGTTGGCCTTCATCGCCTCCAGGTCACCGTCGTCATCGGCATCGAGGTCGGCCGAGCCGGGCAGTTCCAGCACGTCGACGAGAGCGGCGCTCGCATAATGCTGCTCGACCCAGGCGTGGAATGCGGTGCCGCGCCGCGCGGCGAGAGCGGGCGGCGCCGGCATGGGGCGGCGCAGCTGCATCGCGAAGGCCTCGGGATCCTCGGCCAGCGCGACCAGCGCCGAGGTCGACAGGTGTCGCGGCATCGCGACGGTCTGCTCGTCGCGTCGGTGCAGCCGTTCGCGCTCGGCGAGCAGCAGGGCGATGTCGAGTTCCCGGTCGGTGACCGGCACCTGATCCTGACCGGTGGGCGGCCCGGCGGCGACGGCGCGCTCGACACGCAGGGCGCCGTCGGCCAGCGCTGCGCGGCGGCGTGCCATCGGATCGGCCGGCCAGTCCGCTTGCTCCTGGTGGTCCTCCAGCGGATTGGCCACCGTGGTCTCGCCGGGCTCCGGCACGGGCATCGCGGCCCATTCGCCGGCCTGGACGAGCTCTGCATCGCACAGTTCGGTGAGGAAGCGGGAGGTGATGCGCGGGGTCTTGCCCGTCATCCAGATCGGCGCGCTCAGCAGCAACTCATGGCGCGCCCGGGTGAACGCCACGTAGGCCAGCCGCCGCTCCTCGGCTATGCCGTGCCGCCCCGCCTCCGCGACGAATTCGTCGAGCAGTCGCCTGAGGTCTGCGAGGTCCCCGGCCTGGGCCCAACCGAACTGCGGCAGCCCGTCGGCATCGCCGCGCAGTTCGTATGGCACGCCGGAGGGCCCGCCCGTCCAGCCTCGGTCGCGGATGGTCCACGACTCGGGGTTGCCCGGCTCGCCGTCCTTGCCGATCTTCCAGCCGTGCAACTCCGCGTGCCAGGACGCTCGGCCGCTGTGGGCCGGGAAGGTGCCTTCGACCAGGCCCGGCACGGCCACGACATCCCACTCCAGGCCCTTCGCCGCGTGCACGGTGAGCACCTGCACCGCCTGCGTCTCCACCTCCAGCGTGGGCATCTCCAGCCCCCGCTCCTGCGTCTCGGCGGCCTCCAGCCAGGCCAGGAAGCCGCCCAGCGTGGGACGGTCGGCGCTGGCCGCGAACCCGGCCGCGACGTCGGCGAAGGCGTCCAGGTGCACCCGCGCTGTCGCCGGCGTGTGCTCCGGCCGCGACAAGACCTCGATGTCGAGTCCGAGGATGCGCTCGGCCTCCGCGGCCAGCTCCGGCAGCGGGAGCCCGGTGAGCAGACGCAGCCTGCGGATCGCGCGGTCCAGGCCCGCCAGCCGCTCGAGCGCCGCGGGGCTGATCCGCTCGTCGTGACGCCCGCGCCACTGCTCGTCGGGCAACTCGTCGAGAGCCTCGATGAGCGAGGGGTCCTCACGGCTCTCCGGAGCCAGATCGCGGTCTCGCTCGCGCGCCTCGCCGCCGGGGGCGGCGGCTGCGGGAGAGTCACCGCCACCCTCCGTGCGTTCGAGCGCACGCCGTTGCTCACGCTCCAGCAGGTGCCTCGACCAGGCGGCCAGGCCGTCGAGATCGGCCGGGCCGAGGCGCATGGCCGGCCCGGTCAGCAGACGCATCAGCTTGTCTCCCCTGGTCGGATCCTGCACGACCCAGAGCAGGCTCACCAGGTCGGCCACCTCGGGCGTGGTGAGCAACCCGCCGATGCCGACGATCTCGACGGGCAGCCCCCGCTCGGTCAGCGCCTCGGCGATCATCGGAAACAGGCTGCGCTTGCGGCACAGTACGGCCGCGGTGCCGCTCGCGTGCCGTCCGTCGGCCCCGAACCATCTGGCGGCGACCCATTCCGCGACGGCTCGTGCCTCGTCCTGCGCGGTCTCGCAGCGCACGGCCTGCACGGTGCCGTGCCCGGCACCGGGCCGCGGACGCAGCACGTGCGCCGCGACGGCGCTTCCGCGTCGCAGCGGGCTCGACGTGCGATTGGCGGCGTCCAGAATCCCTGCGTCGTTGCGCCAGCTCGTCGTGAGTGCGAGCACGCTCGCGTCACCGTCGGCGTCGACGAACTGCCCGGGGAAGCTCGCGAGCGTGGTCGCGCTGGCCCCGCGCCAGCCGTAGATCGACTGGTTCGGGTCGCCGACCGCCGTCACCGGCACCGGCTCGGCGCCGTCCGCCGGCACGAACAGTGACGTCAGCAGCACCATCTGGGCCTCACTGGTGTCCTGGAATTCGTCCAGCAGGACCGCCTTGAACCGCTGGCGCTCCATCGCGCCGAGGCGCGGGAACGATCGTGCGAGCCGGGCGGCGATCGCCATCTGATCGGAGAAGTCCAGACTGACTCTGGCTGCCTTCAGCCGCGTGTAGCCCTCCACCAGCGGCAGCAGATCGTGCCTTGCCGTCAGGTCGCGCACCGTCGCCCGGTCGGGCACCTTCGTCTGACCGCCCGGCGGCAGCGCCTCGATCGCCGCCAGCACCTCGGTCAGGTAGTCGCGGACGCGATCGGTGCCGCACAGATGCTCCGCGAGCTCACCGGCCATGTCGACGACCGCACCGATCACGGTCGATTCCGCGAAGGGCACTCGCTCCATCGGCCCGTCGTATGACGCGACGACCTCGGCCGCGAGCTGCCAGGCCGCCGCCTCGGACAGCAGCCTGGCCTCCGGCTCGACACCCAGCCGCAGGCCGTGCTCACTCACCAGGCGTCCCGCATACGAGTGGTAGGTCTGCACGGTCGGCAGATCGCCGAGCGCCGGCGTGCCGTCCGGGTCGTCGGCCGGGGTCCACAACCCGACGGCGCGCAGCCTGCGCAGCCGCCGCCCGATGCGCTCGGCGAGCTCGCCCGCGGCCTTGCGGGTGAAGGTCAGCCCGAGCACCTGGTCGGGTTCGACGAAGCCGTTGGCGACCAGCCAGACGACGCGGGAGGCCATCGTCTCGGTCTTGCCCGACCCGGCCCCGGCGACGACCAGAAGTGGTCGCATCGGCGCCTCGATGATCTGCTCCTGCTCCGGCGTCGGGGGTGGGTTGCCCAGGGCGTCCGCGATCTGCGCTGCGGATCGCGGCGGGACGGCCCTCACAGCGTGGTCCCCTCGGGCTGCAGCGGACACGACGAGCGCACCGGGCAGGTGTCGCATCGTTTGCCGACGGTCGCCACGAAGGTCGCCGCACCCATCCCCTCGGCCGTCTGCTCGACCAGTGTGCGAGCCCACGCCGGGTCGTCCTGATCTGCAAGCGGCCGCTGACTCTGCACCTTGGGCTTGCCGCCCGCGAGACCCGCCTTGCCCAGTTGCACGAGCACCGCGCCCGCGCTGGTGTCGCCCGCCTCGAATCCGCCCTCCTCGACCGCGACCTGGTAGGTGCCGAGTTGCGCATGGGTCGGCAACTCGTCCGCGGTCGGCTTGCCGGAGCCCGTCTTGAGGTCGACGATGCGCAGCCCCTCCGGGTCGTGACGCTCGATGCGGTCGACTCTGCCGCGCACCCGCGCACGCCCGATCAGCACGTCGAACGGGATCTCGACTCCGACCGGCTCCCACCCCGCGGCTCGAGACTCATCGACGTATCGTGTGAGCCGATCGAGCATCTCGTGCGCCTCGTCCCGCTTGCGTCGCGCGACCCACCCCGAACCCAGGCCAAGGCGCGGCCAGCGATCGTCGAGCGCCTCGTGCATCTGCTGCGGCGCCTTGTCGGCCAGCTCCGCGGCGATCTCGTGCACGAGGGTGCCCACCGTGGCGGCACCCACGTCGGGGCCCTGACCACCGCAGGTCGTGAGCAGCCAGTTGAGACCGCAGGTGCCGAACGCCTCGACCTTGGAGGGCGAGACGGACACCTCCTGATCGGGCCGGCGCACCGGTCGGTCGTCGCTGAGCGACGTCAGCGCCCACCATGACGACGGATCCGCTCCCGGCACCCGTTCGTGGGCCAGATGGGCCAGCAGTCTCGCGGCGTCGGCCCGCTCGTCGTCGTCGCCGGTGGCCAACTCGCGCCGCAGCGTCGCAACCGTCGCGGGCAGTGTCATGGCAGCAGCGACCTGCGTGAATTCCCGGAGCTGGTCGAGCTGTTCGTCCCCTGCGGCATCCAGCGGATCGACCAGATCGAGGTATGGCGAGGGCTGCTCGTCCTCACTGCGCACGGCGGTGACGAGCAGCCGGTCGCGCGCCCGGGAGATCGCCATCAGGAACTGCCGCGTCTCGTCATAACGAACGGCAGCCTGCGCCGCCCGCAGCGAATCGCCTCTGCCGGACAGCACATCGACGAGGTTTTCCGACCCGAGCAGTGAGCCGCGCAGCCGAAGATCGGGCCATACGCCCTCCTGCACTCCGGCCACGACGACCACGCTCCATTCACGGCCTGCGGCCGACTGCGGGGTGCGCAACGCCACGCAGTCGTCGTCCGGAGCGGCGGCGGTCAGCCGGTCGCCGGGCACGTCCTGGCTGCGGATGTGCTCGAGGAACGCCCGCGGCGACGCACCGGGCAGCCGGTCGGCGAACGCCTCTGCCGCCTTGAACAGGGCGACCACGGCGTCCAGGTCACGATCGGCACGCCCTCCGGCCGCCCCTCCGGCGAGCGCGCTCTGGCTCCAGGCGGATGCCAGACCCGTCGCGTCCCACATGGCCCAGAGGATCGTTTCGGCGGTCGACCCCGCCTCACGCAGGGCCGCCAGGCCGGCTGCGGTGACCCTGGCGATGCGCCGAGCGGGTGCGACCTCCGGGCCGAGCAGACCGAGCCAGCCGGTGTCGGTCAGGGCCGCAGCCAGCAGCTCATCACTGGATCTCGAACCGCCCGAGGCGAGTTCGTGTGCGCGCAGTGACCGCCGAATGCGCCGCAGCGCGACGGCGTCCGCCCCACCCACCGGCGAGGTGAGCACGTCGACCGCGACCTGGGGCGTGACGGCCTCCTCCTGCCCGTCTGCGACATCGAGGACGGCGCCGAAGAGCTGGAGCAGGGGCCGCACGGCCGGCTCGTCACGCAGCGGCAACACGGTCGACGGCACGGCGACCGGCACGCCGGAAGCCGTCAGCGCGCGGCGCAGTGCCGATGCGCGCGATTGTCCTCGCACGATGACCGCCATCTGCTGCCAGGGCACGCCGGACTCCAAGTGTGCGCGGCGCAATTGTGCTGCGATATGGGCTGCTTCGGCCGACACCGCATGCAACAGTGCCACCTCGACCTTCCCGCCCTCACGGGTCGACGGCGAGCGGTGGGTGGCTCCGACGGTCGCGCCGATGCGGCTGGTGACCCGTTCGCACGCCGCACGCAGTCGTGCCGGCGCGCGATAGCAGACCGGCAGTGTCACGGGGTCGGGCGCGCCCCATTGCTGCGCCAGATCGATGGCGAGTCGCGGATCCGCTCCGCGGAATCCCTGCACGGCGACGTCCGGATCGGCCACCAGCACCACCCGCGCCGTCGGCCCGACGACGAGCCGCAACAGCCGCGCCCCCGCGTGGGTGAGCTCCTGGGCGTCGTCGACGACCACCAGACGGGTGCTCCCGTGGATGCGTGCCCGCGCGCGAGGGTCTGCCTCGAGCAGGTCGGCCGCCGCGCCGAGGATCCACGCGGGGTCATAGGCACCGGGGCGGGACAGCGCCGTGACCTGATCGTATTCGTCGAGCACCTGGGCCGCCGCGACCCATTCCGGACGGTCGTGGGTGCGGCCGAGTGCGCTCAGATCCTCGTGGCCGAGACCCCACTCCACCGCACGCATCAGCAGATCACGCAATTGATCACGAAAACCCCTGGTGCCCAGCGCTTCTGTGACGAACTCCGGCCACTCGGGAGGGCGCCCCTCGCCGACGGCGTGCCCGTCGAGCAACTCTCGCAGCACGACGTCCTGCTCGGGCCCGCTCAGCAACCGAGGGGCGGGGTCGCCCCGCAACGCCGCGTCCTGGCGAAGGATCCCGAAGCCGAGCGCCTGGTGCGTGCGGGCCATGGGTTCGGTCGAGGTGCCCTGCAGTCTGGCGGTCACCCGATCGCGCAGCGCGGCCGCCTGCACCCGTGTCGGCGCAAGGAGCAGGCACTGGTCGGCCGTCATTCCGTGCTCGACGGCGTGGACCACCGTTTCGATCGCCACCGTGCTCTTGCCGGTGCCCGGCGCCCCCAGAGCCAGGAGGGCGCGCTCACCGCTCTCGACGACGCGGCGCTGGCCCTCGTCCAGCAGGGGTGGGTCGCTCGACACTCGCGGGTCTCGACGCATCCTCACCATGTCGACATCCCATCATTCGCCGCCGACATCGGCCTCGTCCCGCTCGTCCGCCGCCGACAGATCGAACCGCGCGCGCCGCAGATCGACGCGGTCGAGGAACCGGCCGGTGAGTGGGGTCCCCTCGGCACGGAAGTGCTCCATGGCGATCCGCTCGTGGTCTCGCACTGGTCTGCCGTCGGCGCGCAGCACCCGCCACCAGGTGACCAGCGAGCCGTAGTGCGACATCACCGAACCGACCTGCCGCGGCCCCTTGCCCACGATTGCCGCGATGTCGCCGTAGGTCACGACGCGACCGGGCGGCACGCGCTCCACCTGCGTCAGCACCGCGTCGGCGTAGTCGGGCAGCAGCTGCCACTCACCGTCGCCGTCGGCGCCGTCCGAATCGTCGCGGGAGTCGGTCATGCCGGATCAGTATGCGGCCAGGCTCGGGTCGACCTCGCGCCGCCAGGCCAGCACGCCGCCGTCCAGCGAGCACGCGGTGCGCCCGGTCTGAGCGTGGTAGAGGCGCACGGCCTCGGCCGAACGCGTGCCGCCCTTGCAGAAGAACACCAGCCGTTCACTCGCGTCGACCGGGCCGATCGCCGCGACGGCCGAACCGTCGCGGAACGCCTCGACCGGCACCAGTTCGCTCCCCTCGATGGTCGCGATCGAGCGCTCACCGGCGGTGCGCACGTCGACCAGCCGCAGCGGCGCGCCCGACGCGATGAGCTCCCGCAGTTCGATGCTGCTGAGAGTCGGCACCGGGGACGCCTCCTCGACCGCGCAGGACGACGACTCGTCGGTGAGCTGAGTGATGGTCGCGTGCTCGCTGCATACGGAGCACTGCGGATCGCGATGCACCGCAACGGTGTTCCACCGCTGATCGAGCGCATCGTGCACGAGCAGACGGCCGACCAGCGGGCGTCCGAGGCCGAGAATCAGCTTCACGGTCTCGGTCGCCTGGATCGAGCCGATCACGCCCGGGATCGATCCGAGCACCCCGGCCTCGGCGCACGACGGCACCGTGCCCGGAGCGGGTGGTTCGGGGAATATGCAGCGGTAGCAAGGGCCCTCGCCCGCCCACCATACGGTGGCCTGTCCGTCGAACCGGTGAATGGAGCCCCACACCAGGGGCAGTCCGAGCATCACACAGGCGTCGTTGATCAGATAGCGCGTGCCGAAGTTGTCGGTGGAGTCGACGACGACGTCGTGTTCGGCGAAGAGCGGCAGCGCGTTGTCGGCCGTCAGCCGCTCACGCACGATCGTCACGTCGACGTCGGGGTTGAGATCGCGCACGGCCCGCGCAGCCGACTCGACCTTCGGGGTGCCCAGGTCCGCCTCGCGGTGGATGACCTGCCGCTGCAGATTGCTCACCTCGACGTCGTCGTCGTCGATCACGGTCAGGTGACCGACGCCGGCCGCGGCGAGATAGAGCAGCGCGGGCGCGGCGAGACCGCCGGCTCCGACGACCAGGACTCGGGCCGCTCTCAGCCGGCGCTGCCCGATCTCGCCCATCTCGGGCAGCAGCAGGTGCCGGGAATAGCGCTCGACCTGATCGGTCGGCAGCGGCTCGCCCGGTGACACGATCGGATTATGGGCCATGACACCCGATGGTAGTCCGACATCATAGGATGCCCGAAGACACTGGAAGGTTGGCCCGATCAACGAAGGAGCGTGCAGTGGGGACGATCCCTGGCAGTCGAGGTGGGCGCCTGCCCCGATCGGCACGGCGTGCCCAGTTGATGGAGGCAGCGCAGTCGGTCTTCGTCGAATCGGGCTATCACTCCGCGGCGATGGATGAGATCGCCGAGCGCGCCCACGTGAGCAAGCCGGTGCTCTACCAGCACTTCCCCGGCAAGCTCGACCTCTATCTCGCACTGCTCGACCTGCACACGGCCGAGGTGCCCAATCTCGTGCGCACCGCGCTGGAATCGACGACCGACAACGCACAACGGGTCGCCGCCGCGATCGACGCATTCTTCCGCTTCGTCGAGCGCAAGGACGCGGCATTCCGGCTGGTCTTCGAGTCGGACCTCACCAACGAGCCCGCCGTCGCGGAGCGCGTCGACCGGATGAGCGCGCAGTGCGCAGAGGCCATTGCCGACGTCATCGCCGAAGACACCGGCCTGCCCGCCGACAAGGCCCTGCTGCTGGGTGTGGCCCTCGCCGGTATGTCGCAGGTCGTCGCGCGCTACTGGCTGCAGCTCGACGGGCGCATCCCCCGTGAGGAGGCCTCGCAGCTGGTGGCTACGCTCGGCTGGCGCGGCCTCAGCGGTTTGCCGATGCAGGGCGAATCGTCCTCGGAATAACAGGACCCGCCGACGGCGCTGTCCTTGGCAGGTGCTGCGCCCGGCACAACGCACATCCGCACACACTGGTGAAGGAGCCCCATCGTGGAGGTCAGGATCGGCGTGCAAAATGTCGCACGCGAGGTGGTCATCGAGTCCAAGCAGACGCCCGACGAGGTGCGTGATCTGGTGAACTCCGCCCTCGAGGGTGGATCTCCGCTGGCCCTCACCGACGAGCGCGGCCACACCGTGGTCGTGCCGGCGACCGTGCTCGGCTACGTCGACATCGGTTCCGAGCAGCAGTTCAAGGTCGGCTTCGGCAGTTGACGTGCAGGATCATGTGAAGGGGCGGCCGGTGATCTCTCCGGCCGCCCCTTCACACTGCTGACCCGCTCGCGACGACGAGTCGGATCGACGGGCCCGTCTCGGGATGCTTGTCACCAGCGGACGCCGCACCGGCTCAGCGCCATCTCCAGATCGAGGCGCTGCTCGTCGCTCAGGGGGCCCCGCGGTCGTGGCACAGGCACCTGCACGCGCCGGCCGCACTCCAGCAGCAGATCGTCGTACGCGAGAAGGGCGGCCTCCGTCCGGCGGGCGCGGCCGGGCTGGCAGGTGACCCGCGCATCCTGGACCACGCCGGACAGACGTGACAACTCGAGGGTCAGCCGGTTCACGTCATCATGGTCGAACCGCGCACCGATCGGACGAGGCCGGCGGCGTCGCCACGTTCGCCGTGCCCGGCGCAGCAGGCGCGGAGAGTCGCCGGCGGCCCATTGCGGCAGACGTGCGAGCAACTCACACACCGCGGCGAGCACCACCAGCAGCACGAGGTAGGACATCACCGCGACCACCTGCAGCGTCGATATGGTCGGCTCACGGGGCCGTTGGACAGTCGTCGCATGATCCCTCCTCGGCAGCAATCTGCTGACGTCACCGAGAGTGGCCGTCTGAGGTACTCGCGCGCATTGGGCAGATGCCGCATCTTTGCCGCGGGC
>CAYPQR010000074.1:0-9826 GCA_964412865.1 uncultured Intrasporangiaceae bacterium | reverse complement strand
GCAGTGTTCCGGTCCGGTCGTATTCGGTCGCGAACGCACCACGCGACGATGGCGTCCTGACGTTCCTGGTCACAGCCGTCGAGGGTGGCCCTACGAGCAGCTTCCTGGCCCGCCTGGCCGATGTCGGTGAGCAGTTGCTGGTGTCGGGGCCGTATGGCAGCTTTGTCAGAGACCCGGCGCACGACGGCCCCACGCTCTATCTGGCCGGAGGATCCGGTCTGGCTCCGGCGAGATCCCTGATCCAGGCGGGTGCGGGCAGGGGAGACCTGGACGACCCGGAGAGAATGCAGACGCTGGTGTTTTCCGGGCGCACAGACGCCGATGTCATCGATGAGGCCGGCTTCCGCGCTCTGGCCGGGGTCAAGGCGGGATTCGACTACGTGCGCACCCTGACCCGGGTGGACGAGGGTGACGCCCGGCCACCGTTGGGTCGTGTCCCGGCCATCCTGCCCGGCCTCGTGGACGACCTGTCGGCACATAGCGTATACATCTCCGGCGCACCGGGATTCGTCGCCTCCTGCGCGGCCGCGGCCCGGGCGCTGGGGGCGCGGCCGGCTCGCATCCATACCGAAGAGTTCTATGCGGAGCCGGCGCCGCGGCCTGCGGGCTCGGTGGCGTCTGTCGAGGACAGGATGGAGCGATCATGAGTGGTGAGGCGACGCACGTCTACACGAAGACGGGCGACGACGGCACGACGGGCAGGCTGCTCGGTGGGAGGGTCGCCAAGGACGACCCGCTGATCGAGGCGTGCGGCGATCTGGACGAGACGGTGGCGGCACTCGGCGTGGCTCGAGCCCGTCTGGCGCACAGCGAAGATCCTCATGGCTTCGCCGATCTCGTCCTGTGGGTCCAGCGGCTGCTGTTCGTCGTGGCGGCGGACCTGATGGCCAATCCCCGCGCGCGGGATCGGCTCGATCCGGGCATCTCTCTCGTGGAGGACACGGCGGTCGGTCAGGTCGAGGACGCCATCGACCGCGTCACCGAATCACATCCTCTGGCCCCGATCTTCGTCGTGCCCGGCGCAGATGACGCGTCCGCCGCGTTGGACCTTGCGCGGGCGGTCGTGCGCCGCGCCGAGCGGCACACGGTTGCCGCCGCACGAGCCGGTCACACCGTGACCGACCCGGTCCTGCTGACGCTCAACCGGACAAGCGACCTGCTCTATGTGTTGGCCCGTGCGGTCGCGGGCGGCGCCGAGATCCCGAGTCACGATTAGCCGGCGCGGCCGCGGTCGCGATCAGTCGACGAACTGATAGGCGAACATGAGGTCGTTCTTGTAGCGGGATACATCACCAAAACCCTGCAGATAGATCCAGATCGATGATTCGGCGGGGATGGGGTGCGTGTGGGACGAGGTGCAGGCCGAGCCACCCGACGGGATGGTGCAGCTGATCGCCGTGTGCTCGGAGCCGCCAGGGGCCTGGTACATGAGACGCACGACCGCGGCCCGGCCCGAGGGGATCGCGGCCTTGAATCGGGCGGCGAGGTGCGCGACCGTGATGGAGGCCGCCGGTGACAGCGTGCTGACGTCGGCGGCCAGCGCACCGGCCTCACTGACTCCGGCAGGCGCTCCATAGGCGTTGCCGCCGATGTCGTCGACTCGTCCCGTGGCCGTGCTGGGCGCCGCGGAACCTGCGGGGCCGATGAGGTTTGTCCCATCGCCCCATCCGGCTTGGGTCTTCGGCCCGTAGATCTCGTGGGAGGCCGTGTCGATGTAGAAATCGCCGATGGCGCCGGCGGATGCTGCGGGCGCCGTCGTGCCGTGCAGCACGGCGGTGCCATCCGACCCGGCAGGCCCCGTGATGCCCTTCTTCACCGCCGCGGACAGATCGTCCAAACCGATCGAGCCCGCCTGAATCTCGCTCTGTTTGGTCTTCGCGTGTCCGCTCACCGCTCCTTCTCCCACGTCGAGTTGGCTGAGTGAGTTCGTCTGGATCTCGCTTTGAGGAGTCTTGCCGTGGCCGCTCACCCCTCCCTCGCCGATGGCCAGCTGGTGAACCGTCCCATGCTTGATGCTGCGGCCGTCGATCAGGCCGGCGGCTCGTGCACCCGCGCCGCCGGCAGCGACCAGGGCGGCGCCGGCGAGTCCCACGGTCGCCAGGGTGACGGTCCGCGACCTGCGGTTGAACGAGATCATGGCTGCTCCTGTCCTTGATGCACGAAGACCACTCTCGATACGCGAGGGTCATCTCGTGACGATAGCGGTGCGGAGTGCACGTCATGACCCGTTTGGAGCGGTCCGCGCGCAACGTACGCCGGAAAAGCGGGCCCGGAGGTCACCGGAATGCGTGAAGCGCGGCGATTCTCCCGAAGAGATGCCCCGGCACCCGCTAACGTCGGCATCGTGGGCGCACGCGTGAGTTCCGTGCTCGAGGACGAGGTGGTGGCCGGCTTCGAGCGCCATCTGCGCGCGGAGAAGGGGCGGTCGGCGCACACGGTGCGCGCATACCTCACCGACCTGGCGGGCCTGCACGAGTTCTTGTCGCAACGCGGAGCCGTCCGATGGGAGGATGTCACGCTCGCGGATCTGCGGTCGTGGCTGGCGGCGCAGGATGCCGGTGGTGCTGCGCGGTCGACCATCGCCCGCCGGGCCGCCTCGGTCCGCGGGTTCTTCTCCTGGGCCGTTCGCACGGGCCGGCTGCCGAAGGATCCGGCCCTGCGTCTTGCCGCCCCGAAACGGTCGAGGACACTACCCGCCGTCCTACGTCAATCCGAGGCCAGTGACTTGCTCGACGTCGCGAAGGTCGCCGCTGATGACGACGATCCGGTCCATCTGCGTGATCGCGCCATGTTCGAGTTGCTCTATGCCTGCGGCATCCGAGTCGGCGAGCTGGTCGGCCTCGACGTGGATGACCTCGACCAGGGCGAGCGGGTCGTGCGCGTCATCGGCAAGGGCGACAAGGAGCGCACCGTGCCGTATGGCGGGCCCGCAGCCACCGCCCTGGCCGAATGGATTCGCTCGGGTCGGCCTCGACTGGCGACGGCGCGATCCGGTCCGGCCCTTTTCCTCGGCCGCCGGGGCGGCCGGGTGGACCCGCGCACGGTGCGCACCGCCTTGCACGCCCTGTTGCGGCACGTGGCCGACGCTCCCGACCTGGGACCACACGGTCTGCGGCACAGTGCGGCGACGCACCTTCTCGAAGGCGGTGCCGACCTGCGCATGGTGCAGGAACTGCTGGGGCACGCGAGCCTGTCGACCACGCAGCTCTACACCCACGTCTCGGTCGAACGGCTTCGCCGTTCGTTCTCACAGGCTCATCCGCGCGCATGACCGCCACCGTCGCCCGCGGACCCGAGGAGGAATCATGACTGTGCCCACCAGGCCGCCCCGGCGCGGGGCCTCACGCGAGGTGCGGCTGCGACGCACCGTCGTCGGCGCCCTCGTGCTGGCCACCGCGACGAGTTCGGCCGTCGCGTTCGCCCGCAACAGCGATGCGAGCACCACGGCCACCGCCACACCGAAGCCCACCGCGACAGCCACGGCTGCCGCCACCCCCACCCCGGCACCGCAGCGGACGCTGCCCACCCCTCGGGCGACGACTCCAGCTGCCTCGACCACCTCATCGCCCACGTCGGGCAAGAAGAAGGCGTCGCCGAAGGCGGCGCGGCCGACCGACTCACCCGACAAGGGCGCCGGCACCTTCGCCGCCATCCACGTGCCCGGCAAGCCGTCGACCGCCAAGGGACGGACCGTCACCTACCGGCTGGAGGTCGAGCGCGGCCTGCATGCCGACACCACGTCGATCGCCAAGACGGTGCGAGACGTGCTGCTCGATCCGCGCGGCTGGCAGAGCGTCGACCATGTGCGATTCGTGCAGTCGCCGAAGAAGGCGAAGATCACCATCTATGTCGCCAGCCCCGAGACCACCGACAAGCTCTGCGCTCCGGCGAAGACCGAAGGCAAGTGGTCGTGCTTCAACCAGGGCAAGGCCGTCCTCAACTACCGGCGGTGGCTCAAAGCGGTCCCCGGCTTCGACGGCAACGTGACCGGCTATCGGGAATACCTCGTCAACCACGAGGTCGGCCACGGACTCGGGCACACCCATCGCACCTGCCCCGGCAAGGGTCAACCGGCCCCGGTCATGCAGGAGCAGTCGATGGGACTGCACGGATGCACGGCCTGGTTCTGGCCGATGTCGCCTGCCGAGGCGGCGAAGGCGACCAAGAGTTAGGCGGATTCGGCCGGCAGGTCGGTGCGTGCGGCGACGTTCATCCGGTTCCACACGTTGATCGCGGCGATGGCCATCAGCAGCAGCACCGTCTCCTTCTCGTCGAAAACGGCCGAGACACGGCCCCATACCTCGTCGGTCACGCCGTCCTCGCTGATCAGCGTCACCTGCTCGGCGAAGGCGAGCGCCGCCTGCTCGCGCTGGTCGAAGAAGGCAGGCGCCTCGTGCCAGGCCGCGATGAGATCGATCTTGCGCTGGCTGACACCCGCCTTGCGGGCCTCGGCGGTGTGCATGTCGAGGCACCATGCACAGTGATTGATCTGGGACGCACGGATCTTGACGATCGACAGGAGCTGCTCGTCGAGATTGCCTGAATGCACATACTTTTCGAGGCCGAGGACGGCCTTGTAGGCCTCCGGGTCCACATCGCCGATGGAAAGCCTCTGAGTCGCAGACATTGCGTCATCTCCTTGTATGAATGTTTGCCCTTTCGACGTTACGCCCGCCGATCGCGGGGCTGCACAGGGGATCCCGCAGGGTGGACGAACACGGCAGTCAGCGCAGGGGCAGCAGCACGGGTCGTCGGCGCACCAGGAGCGTGAGCGGGTCGCGGTAGGTGTCGGGCGCGACGATCAGGCCCCAGTGCAGGCATACGCGGGGGCGGCAGTGACTGCCTTCGGAGGCGAGTTTTCCGATGGGGTCGCCGGCGTCCACGACCGTGCCCTCGTGGGCCCGGTGACGCACGGGTTGGTAGGTCGTGCGCCACCCACCGGCTTCGGTCACCGAGACGATGCCGACGCCCGCGATCACTCCGCTGAACGTGACGGTGCCGGCGCCCGCCGCACGCACCGTCTCGCCCTGCTTGCCCAGCAGATCCACCCCGCGGTGCCCTGCCGCCCACGGGCCGTCGGGCGCATCGAACCCGTGCACGACCTCGGGCCGGGGCTGCAGCGGCCATACGTGATGCGCGATGGGCGTCGCGCTCGACGCGGGCGCGACCGCGGTGAAGAGTGCGAGCGCGAGCTGCGCCAGGAATCCGTCCATATCCCGAGTCTGCGGTGAGCCGGACCGCCGTGGCATGCACGATCCGGTGGCCGGTGGAGGCCGGCCCCGCGAAGGGGCGGGATGTGGAAAGACCGCCGAGAGGCATACCAAACCGGTGACAGGTGCACATAATTTGTGGACCTGTCGGGCGGTATGTATGCCTCTCGGCGAGGGCTGCGTCAGAGGGACTTCTGGTAGGCGCCGAAGGCCCGGGTCGCCAGCGCCGACATGACGACCGCGAGTGCTGCCAGTGCCGCGAGGCGCGGCCATACCGCACCCCAATCGGGCTGGGCCGACAGAGCCTGCCGGCTCACGACGACGCACCAGTCGAGCGGATTGTAGGTCGCGACGTCGGCGATCCAATCCGGCGCCAGCTGCAGGTCCATCACCGCCGACGACAGGAAGGTCAGCGGCAGGCTGATCATCTGGCTGATGCCGATCAGCGCCTCCTGCCGTCGCACAAGCAGCGCGACGGCGTTCGACAGCGCGGCGAAGACGATCGTGAGCAGCAGGGCCGCGGCGAGGGTGAGCACTGTGCCCGTGATCGGTGATCCGAATCTGGCGCCCGCGACATACCCGAGACCGAGGATCACCAGCGTCTGCGCGATCGCCGTAATCGATTGGTATGCCAGGGTGCCGTTGATCATGGCGCCGCGGCTCACCGGTGAGGCGAGCATGCGATCCATGACGCCGAGGTTCATGTCCTCGATGTAGACGGTGCCGGCCCACGCGGCGGAGAAGAGCACCGTCATCCCCACGACTCCCGGAGTCAGGAATTGGATGAACGGCCCTCCGCCATGGGCGAATCCGGGCAAGTCGACGATCTTGCTGAAGAGCTGTCCGAAGAGCAGCAGCCAGATGACCGGCTGGATGAGGGTGATGACCAGGTATGCCGGCTGGCGCAGCAGCGCGCGCACCGATCGGCCGGTCAGCAACACCGAGTGCATGGCCACCTCGGTGAGGCCTGCCCGAGCGGACCGGTCTCTCGCGGTGATGGTTTCGGCGCTCATCGCGCCACCTCCCGTTCAAAGCTGTGTCCCGTGTGCTGCAGATAGACGTCGTCCAGCGACGGACGCGCGACCGTCGCCGTGACGACGTCGAGGTGATCGCGCTCCAGGGCAGCCAGCGCGAGAGGGAGGGCCCGTGACCCGGCGTCGGCGCGAGCGCGCAGCGTTCGCCCTTCGACCGTGACGTCGGACAGCCCCGCCACGCCTGAAAGCAACTGCGCCGCATGCGCGCCCGTGCCGGTGTCGACGAGTTCGACGATGACGCCGTCTCCGTGCATCGCCGCCTTGAGCTCCTCAGGCGTTCCGGTCGCGACGATCCGGCCGCAGTCGACGAAGGCGACGCGATCGGCGAGCCGGTCGGCCTCTTCGAGGTAATGCGTCGTGAGCAGCACGGTGGTCTTGTCGTCGGATGCGATGTGCGCGATCTGCGACCACATCGCGGCGCGCGCCTCCGGGTCCAGCCCGGTGGTGGGCTCGTCGAGGAAGAGCACCTGCGGCCGAGCGACCAGGCCGATCGCGACGTCGAGCTTGCGTTGCATACCGCCGCTGTAGGTGCTCGTGAGCCGATGCGCGGCCTGCCCGAGGTCGAACCGCTCCAGCAGTTGCATCGAACGCCGCCGCGCAACGCGCCGTGGCAGACCGTGCACGCGCGCGGCCAGTTCGAGGCTCTCGAGGCCGGTCATCATCGGTGCGGAGCTGGGACGCTGCGAGACCAGGCCGATGCAGCGGCGCACCTGCTGCGGCGCACGCCGCACGTCATATCCGGCGACCGCCGCGCTGCCCGAATCCGGCCGGGAGAGCGTCGACAGGATCTTGACGGTGGTCGACTTGCCGGCGCCGTTGGGGCCGAGCAGGCCGAAGATCTCACCGCCGTGGATCGTGAGGTCCAGGCCCTGCAGCGCCCGTGTCGGCGGCGCGCCCCGACCCGCGGAATAGGTCTTGGTCAGACGCTCGGCCCGGATGACCGCCAGACCGGCCTCGGGCAGGGCGTCAGGCGTGCGGGCATACGAAATGGGCATGGGACTCCTTCGTGATGTGTATGAGGGAGTCGTCCGTGTCGCCGGTAGGCTGATCGTGTGGCTTGGGTCCCCGGCGCGATACGGATGACTCGAGTGCTCACCTGGCCGGGCGTTGCAGCGCCCGGCCAGGTCTTTTCACTTGCGTTCCGATGAGTTGAGTCGCGCCAGGATCTCGCCTTCCTTTCCCAGATGGCGCACAGGGTCCGCGGCGATCTCTTCGCCGGTGACTCCCGCGGCCACCGCCTCGTGCATCTTGCGCCAGGTCTTCACGCCGTCGAGCGCGGCAGACCGTATGTCGCTCGCCAGCTGCCTGACGAACGCCAGCTCGGCCTCCCGCATCGCCTGCTGATAGCGCATCTCGACGAGGAAGATGTCGGGAACACCCTGCTCGCGCACCGCGTCGAGCGTCGAGGCATCCGCACGCAGCTTGATCTCCAATGCCCCGCATCGGGCGTCCAGCAGCCGTGCGACATCGTCGGGGGGCAGCCCCGGCATGAGCGAGAGAGCCGCCTCCAGCGAGGTGAATTCCTGCGTCGGCGTCGACAGCAATTCGCTCAACCAGTCCTCGAACTCGGCCAGGCCGGCGTCGGTGATCTCGTAGACCGTGCGCTCGGGCCGGTTGCCTCTGCGGATCGTCTCCCTGGGCGTGATCAGGCCGTGCTTCTGCAGCGATTCGACGACCGAATAGAGCGAGCCGTAGTTGAGCTTGATGCTCTGCTCCTTGCCGCGGCTGCGCAGTGTCGTCGAGATCTCGTAGGGATGCATGGGGCGCTCGGACAGGCAGGCCAGCGCAGCCAGTGCGAGCGGATTGTTGACGCGTCGCCGGGTCATGAGTCACTCCATCCCAAATACTCTGAGTCGAGTATCTGAAACAAAGTACTCATACGTCAAGGCATTCGAGGACGGTGAGCCGGAAAGGGTCGCCGCGGGTCGACCGCGTCATGCACACCCTTGTCGACGCCGCTGTCGGGCAGCGGGTAGATCGCGTCGGATGTGCCGCGCTCTGCCCGGACCTGCGGGTGCTGACCAACTGGCGGCGGGTAGACCGCGTCACATGTGCCGCGCTCTGCCCGCTGGCGAGCAGCGCGAACAGCGCCGTCGGCGGCCGTGCGGTGGCCGACTACGAGCGTGCGTGGTGCAGCGTGCCGAGCCGGCGGACCGCTTCGAGCATCACGTCGTGCTTCTTGCAGAACGCGAAGCGCACGAGCGTGCGGGCGGCCTCCTTGTCGTCGTGGAAGACCGAGACGGGCACCCCGACCACTCCACACAGCTGCGGCATCCGCCAGCAGAAGTCGACCGCATCGGTGGCGCCCAGCGGCGCCACGTCGGCGATGACGAAGTAGGTGCCCTGCGGGCTGTGCACCTCGAGCCCGGCCTCGCCCAGGCTGCTCACCAGCAGATCGCGCGACTCCTGCATCGACGCCGTGAAGGTCTCGAAGTAGTCGTCGCCCATCCGCAGCGCGTGGGCGATCGCCGGCTGGAACGGCCCGCTGCCGGTGTAGGACATGTATTGCTTGACCGTGCGCACCGCCGTCACCAGCGGCTCCGGACCGGTCACCCAGCCGACCTTCCAGCCGGTCACCGAAAACGTCTTGCCGCCGGAGCTGATCGTCAGGGTGCGATCGGCCATGCCCGGCAGGCTCGCCATCGGCACGTGCTGCCCGTCGTCGAAGACCAGGTGCTCGTAGACCTCGTCGGTCACGACGTAGGCATCGTATTCACGCGCGATGCTTGCGATCAGTTCGAGTTCCTCACGGCTGAAGACCTTGCCCGTCGGGTTGTGCGGGGTGTTGAGCATGACCATCCGGGTCTTGTCGCTGAACGCCGCACGCAGCGACTGCTCGTCGACGCGGTAGTCGGGAAAGCGCAGCACGCTGGTGCGACGGGTCGCGCCGGCCATCGTCGTCGCGGCCGCATACGAGTCGTAGTAGGGCTCGAACATCACCACTTCGTCGCCGGGCTCGCACAGGGCGAGGATGGTTGCCGTGATCGCCTCGGTTGCGCCGACGGTGACCAGCACCTGCGTGTCCGGGTCGACGTCGAGGCCGTAGAACCGTTTCTGGTGTTCCGCGATCGCCTCACGCAGCTCTGGGAAGCCCTGCAGCGGCGCATACTGGTTGTATCCCTGTGCGACCGACTCCTGCGCGACCCGCAGGATCTCGGCGGGGCCGTCGGTGTCGGGGAACCCCTGCCCCAGGTTGATGGCCTCGGTGCGCCGCGCGAGGGCGGACATCTCGTCGAAGATCGTGGGGCCGAAGGTGCGCATGCGGGTGACAAGGGGAGAGGCGGTCATGTCCACACCGTACTGACTCGGCACGCCGGTGGCGATGCCGCCGATTACCGCATCCGGCCCCGCCCGCGTAGACTGGCGGCACGACCCGTATGTGCGGGTCGAATTCGCGTGCCTCTTTCCGGCCGATCAGCGCGGGCGACCGTGTCCGATCTGCCGGGGCGTCACCGCTCAGTCCGTGCCGGGTATGCCGGGGCGGCCGGGAGCGTCGAGGCACCAGGTTCACCGCGGGGGCGACCCCGCGGCGAAGACAACTGGAAACCCACGACGAAAGGACTTCGGCATGGCCGTCGTCAC
>CAYPQR010000073.1:0-9842 GCA_964412865.1 uncultured Intrasporangiaceae bacterium | reverse complement strand
CCAACTTCTTCGAGAAGGGCGACAAGCCGCTGGAGATCGTGACCAGCCGCCAGTGGTATATCCGCAACGGCGGCCGTGACGCCGACCTGCGGGCGGCCCTCGTGCGGCGCGGTGAGCAGATCGACTTCCACCCGCCCTACATGCGCAGCCGATACACGAACTGGATCGACGGGCTCAACGGCGACTGGCTGGTCAGCCGCCAGCGCTTCTTCGGCGTGCCGTTCCCGGTGTGGTATCCGCTGGACGCCGACGGCAAGACCGACCACGAGCACCCGATCCTGGCGGCCGAGGAGCAGCTGCCGGTCGACCCGATGACCGACGTGCCGACCGGATATTCGAGCGAACAGCGAGGCGTGCCAGGCGGGTTCGTCGCCGACCCGGACATCATGGACACCTGGGCGACCTCGTCACTCAGCCCGCAGATCGCCGCGGGCTGGCCGGTCACCTCCGACCCGGAGGGTCGCAACGACTCGGAGTTGTTCGACGCGATCTTCCCGATGAACTATCGCCCGCAGGGCCACGACATCATCCGCACCTGGCTGTTCGCGACGGTCGTGCGCAGCCACTTCGAGCACGACAGCGTGCCGTGGACGGGCGCGGGTATCAACGGCTGGATCCTCGACCCCGACCGCAAGAAGATGAGCAAGTCCAAGGGCAATGTCGTCACGCCGGAGGACGTGCTGCGCAAGCACAGCGCCGACGCGGTGCGCTACTGGGCGGCGTCGGGGCGTCTCGGCATGGACGCCGCATACGACGAGGGCCAGATGAAGGTGGGCCGGCGCCTCGCGACGAAGCTGCTCAACGCCAGCAAATTCGCGCTGTCCTTCGGTGAGGTCGATGCCGATGACCTGACGTCACTGGTGACGCATCCGCTGGACCAGGCGATGCTGCACACTCTGGCCGGCGTCGTCGCCGACGCGACGCGCGCCTTCGAGGGGTGGGACTACACCCGGTCGCTGGAGTTGACCGAGACGTTCTTCTGGACGTTCTGCGACGACTACGTCGAGCTGGTCAAGGATCGTGCCTACGGAGGTCAGGGCGAGGAGGCGGCCGCCAGTGCCCGCGCGGCGCTGCGCATCGCGTTGTCGGTGCTGCTGCGGCTCTTCGCGCCGATCCTGCCCTATGCCACCGAGGAGGTCTGGTCGTGGTGGCAGCACGGCTCGGTGCACCGCGCCGACTGGCCCACGGCCGCCGAATGCGGCCGATTCGGTGCGGACGCAGCCCTTCTCGACGCCGTGGGCACCGCCCTGGCCGGCATCCGGCGGGCCAAGTCGGACGCCAAGATGGGGATGCGCGCCGAAGTGAAAACCATGACACTCTGTGGGCCGACGAAGCTCGTCGAGCTGGTCCGGCTGGCCGAGGACGACCTGCGCGCGGCGGGCAAGGTCACCGACATGTCCTACGCCGACGGTGAGGAGATCCTCGTCACCGATGTCGACCTCATCGCGCCTCCCCCGCGTCAGAAGAAGTGACGACTCCGGGACACCGCGGCAGGAAGCGGTAGACCGACAACCACGGAGAGATCGGGCCCGAACCGATGGCGCCGCCGACTCGGTCGTCGTGCCGGTCAGCCGAAGGGCCAGCGCGGTGGCCAGCACCGCCACCACAGGAAGCGATGGCATGTGCGCGTCGGGCTCGGCGAACTCGTCGGGCCCGTCGTGCTCGTCGGGCTGGTTGAGCTTGTCGATGAAGGCGCTGACGTCGAGGTAACCGGCGAAGACGTGCTCGTCCTGGTGCTCGGCGGAGACGTGACCGGTGGTGACGTTGTCGAGGTGACCGGCGGAGGCGTGCCCGTCGATGTCGACGGCCTGCCGGACGACGTGGCTGTCGGCGACGGGGTCCTCGAGACGACCGGTGGCGGCGTGCGAGTCGAACGGCTCGACGAGGTCGGCGACGGTGGACCGCTGTCCCGAAGGACCGGTGTCGTCGGCACGGACGTGGCGGCCGAGGTCGACCGGCTCGGCGCCGGCGTCGAGTGGGTCGTCCTGCCGGCCGAGGACGCACCCTCGTGCGGCGTTGCCGGTGGATGCGCGCGATCCCGCATCGACGAACGGTCGCTCCCGGTGTGCGTCCGAGGCGCACCGGTGGGGGCCGTTCCGGTCGGGGTCGCGTGGTGGGTCGTCGCCGCGACGTCTCGCGCCGGACCCTCGTCCTCGCGCGAGACGGCATACGCCGAGAGCGCCCCGGCGGCCACGACGACCGCGGCCGCGGCTCCGATCGCGGCGACCTGACCGGCCTGGCCGCCGCCATGGCCCAGTTTGAACCAGAGGGCACCGATCGCGTGGGTCGAGTGCGCGGTGGTCGCCCAGGCGATGCCCGGTCCCAGGCCGAGCAGTGCCGGCAGGAGGATGCCGCGCAGATCCTTGTCGGCGCTCATCAGCGCGACCAGACGTCGACTGCACTCGTCACAGTGATCCACGTGCTCGCGCACGTCTGCCGATGCGCCCGGCTTGGAGCCGGAGTTCGGAAGCAGCTCGACGAGCCGGGAGGCATACGGCTCGCAGTCCGGCGAGACGTGGTGATAGGAGGCATGTGCCTGGATGTATGCGGTGCGGAACCCCTTGCGGGCTCGTCGCGCGAGTGCCGCGACCGCGTTCGGCGACATCTCCAGGTCGGCGGCGATCGCCTTGTTGGCGTCATGGTCGACCGCTGTGCGCCACAGGACGGTCTGCCACCGGCGCGGGAGCGAGGCGAACGCCTCCCGGACGAGACCGAGCTCGGCGCTGCGGGCGACCGGGTCGTCGGCTCCGTGTCCGAGGCTCTCGTAGTCCGCGACCTCGCCGGTCAACACGTCGGAGGACGACGCGCGGCGCGCGCGGCTGGCTGCCTGGTTGCGGACGGTGGTCAGCAGGTAGGAGCGCACGGAGGTCGTCGGGCCGCCGTCGTTGCTGAGGGCCTGCAACATCGCCGCGAAGGCGTCCGACGCCAGCTCCTCGGCGTCTCTGGGCTGCCGGCTGATACGTCGCGCCGCGACGAGCGTCGCCGGATAGTGTCGCGACCACAGTTCGGCCATCGCCGTGGTGTCGCCACCTCGCACCGACGTCAACAGTTCGAAGTCGTCGGCCTCCATCAGCCGGCTCATCCGCACCTCCACGAGTCGATGGTGCACACCTGCCGGGACGGTCTCCACCCGGCCGGCCTCTGCCCACCGTGACGGCTTCGCAGTATATCGGCACCGCGCACGGGCCCGGCGCGATCCCACACGCGGCTCCGGCACGAACGCCTTCGGCCACCCGTCCTCGTACGACTCCTAGAGCGCACCGGCCCGCCTGACCACGACCATGGATGCCTCACCGACCTCGGAGAGGGCGGACAGCAGCTCCACCGGGTCGATGCTCACCGGCTCGCGGCGTGCCTGCTGGACCAGGCCGTCATAGACGCGCACCGCGGCGGCAAGGGCCAAGAACTCGTCCGAGGCGGGATTCGGCTCCCGGACGTCCCCCGTGCCGCTCACGGCTCACCTCCCCCTGTGTCGCGCGCGCTGCACGACTCTCACCTGATCAGACGCATGGTCGGCCGAAATGTGACGCGCGGCGCGTGTGCGATGCGCCCCGAAAAGAATTTCTGTCTTGCGCGTCACTATTCCGGCACCCGCGCGTCTCTTCTCACAGAGCGGCGGTTCAGGGGGCCGCCGCTCTTCAACGTTGCATGTTGGCGGAGGCGCCCCATCGGCCGATGGGGGATCGAGGCGCCGGGCCGCGTGGCACCGTCAGCCGACGGTGATGCCCGGGTCGGTCCAGCCCGGCCATCCCGCCGCGTCGATGACGCAGAACCGGTTGCCCTCGGGGTCCTGCATGATCACGTAGTCGGCGTCGGGCGGCCGCCGGTCCCACGTCACCTCCTGGGCGCCCAGGCCCCGCAGCCGCGCGACCTCGGCCTGTTGATCCTGCGCATACAGGTCGAGGTGGATCCGTGGCGGCAGCGCCCTCTCGGAATGGTGGGCGTCGAGCGACACGTTCGGCCCGCCGCGATCTCGCGGATGCAGCAGCGCGAAGTCGTCGTCGACCGGCTCCCGCACCGCATAGTCCAGAGCCTTCGACCAGAACTCGATCTGGCCCCGTAGGTCCTCCACTCGGATCACGATCGAACCAACCACCAGCATCGCTTCAGCCTATGGCTGACGCGGACGCCGTTGGTGGGAGCGGGCCAACCGCGGCAAATGCGACGCGGTCTGCCCGCTGCCGGCGACACGGCATCCGCAAGAGTAGGCAGAGCGCGGCAAATGCGACGCGGCCTGCCCGCTGCCGGGCCGTGTAGTCGGCGGACCGCGCCGTGCACACCCGCGCTAGGACGTCACTCGCCCAGCCGCCACGAGCACGCGCAACGCGCCCAGCGTGACCATCACATTTGGCTCACCGGCAGGGCCCCAATCGACCACCTCGGGGGTGATCCGGCTCCCGGCTGGGCGCCACCACTGGGCACCCGCGTCCCAGCGGCCGTCCGGGCGGCGCTTGTCCTCCAGCAGGTCCAGGGCATCGCGGGCCCGCGGGTCGGCGATCCGGCCGGCCCGCGTGATCACCAGCAGTGCGGACAGCAGGTCGTAGTGCCAATACGACGGGTACGGCGTCGACAGCCAGCGCGCGTTGATCGGTCCGCCCGTGCCGCCCCGGCGATATACCCGATGGGCGAGGAAGAGTTCGACCGCGCGGTTCGCCGCCCTTCGGGCACCCTGGTGGCCGGTCGCCTGCGCATACTCCAGCAGGCCCCACGCGGTGCGCAGCGACTCATGGAACGACGACCGGTGCCCGTCGGCCCCGTGGTCGCAGTTCCAGCCGCCGTCCGGCCACTGCCAGGAGATGATCTCCTCGGCCAGCCGAGCCGTGCGCTCGTCCCCGCCGAGCCCGAGACGAGTGCACGCCCCCAGAGCGTTGCCGTAGACGCTGGCGTGGGAACGGGCCAGGCCCTCGACCACGCGCGGCGGACGCCGCACCTGGCGGGTGATCCAGTCCAGCACCTCGTGCGCCAGCAGCCCGACCCGCCGGTCGTCCCCCGGTGCCTCCAACTCTGCCAGCGACACCAGCCGCCAGTGCGCGCCGGTCCACTTGCGGTATGGATCGCTGCTCGGTCCGCCCTCATCACACCCGGCAGCCAGGGCCGACACCCACGGCCCGTCGGCAACATCGTCCTGTTCCGCCGCTTGCGCCTCACCCAGCAGGTCCCGCCGCACCAGACGCCGCACCGCCGGCTCATCCGCCGCGAGCAGCCACTCGACCGCGCTCACCGTCCTCGCATCCATCACCTCAGGATCGCAAACCTGACGCACCACCATCGGCATACCGAGCGCATCACATGTGGCGCGGTCCACCTGCTCGCAGACGGACGCCTACCGACGACGCCGGCTGTCCACACATAACGATTCCGCCTCAGCGCCAATCTGACACCACGAAGCAGTGGGACATGGGTAGGTTGGAACGATGGGGAGCAGCCGCCGGCCGTCGTGGGCGCGCTGGACCGCCGGTCAGCGCGCCTCGCTCATCGGCCTGGGCACGGCGCTCGCCCTGATGCTCGTGATCGTCGTGGTCAGTTCCGACTATGCGCCGTTCTTCCACACACCGCGCCACAATCCGCGCGGTCCGCACCTGGCCGGGACCCCGGTCAGACCCTCGGCGCGGACCCAGCCGACGGTGCTGTCGACGCAGCCTCCCGACCAGCACACGTCGCAGCTGATCCCCTACATCGTGTGGGGTATGTTCGGCGTCCTCGCGCTGCTGGTGGCCATCATGTTCGTCACGGCCGCCGTGCGCGCCCTGCGACCGATGATCCAGCGGCTGCTGCGCCGCTTGCGGGCGCTGCGGCGCGGGCGTGGCGAAGCAGAGCAGCCCGCGCTGCCGGAGGTGCTGGACGAGGTGGCACAGACCGTCGCCGCCGGACGCCACCGGCTCGATCTGGGCACGCCGAGGGGCGCCATCATCGACGCCTGGCTCAGCCTGGAGGAGGGAGCCACTGCCGCAGGCCTCCCCGCCCGCCCCAGCGAGACGCCGGCAGAGCTGGTCATCCGCATCATCGACGAATTGGACGCCGACTCGATGGCCGCGGCGCAACTCAGCCGGCTGTATCGCCGAGCACGCTTCTCCAGTCACGAGATCCACGAATCCGACCGTGCCGCGGCGCGGTCCGCGCTGGCCGCTCTGGAGTCGTCGCTGCAGGCGGCCGGCGAGCGTGACGAGGGGGCGAGGACGACGTGACCGGCTGGCTGCGCCACACCTTCACGCCGCGGCGACTCGTCGCGATCGTCGTGTTGTGGGCCGCCGCATTCGCCCTGCTGAGCTGGCTCGACTTCCGGCCCCAGCCGCTGGGTCTCTTCGCGATCGTGGGGTTCATCGTGCTCGCCCACGCCGCCTACACCTCGGCGAATGCCCCGTGGCTCACCCCGCTCTGGCGGCGCCCGACCACGACGGCACGGCGCCCCACCCGCACCGACGGACGGCTGCGGTTCATTCGCCGGATCGCCGAGACCGCGGTCGACCGGCAGTCGGGATCGCATGCCGAATACAACGCGCGCCGACTGCAGAGCCTGCTGCGCGACATCGCCCGAGACCGGCTGCTGACCCGGGCCGATCTCGGGCCGACCGGCGCCCCCGACCTGCAGACCGCTCTGCGCGACCGCTCCCCCGCGCTGCACACCTACCTGTTCGCGGACCCCGCACCCCAGTTGAACCTTGCCCAGATCCGTGACATCGTCGATCGAATCGAGGATTTGTGACCGAGCCATCCCACCCCATGACCGCGGCGGAGACGACCGACCTCGCGGTCCGCATCCTGGAGCGCGTCGAGACCGCCGTCGTCGGCAAGCGGCGCCCGCTCGAGGTCGTGCTGGCGACGATCCTCGCCGGCGGCAACGTGCTGCTCGAGGACAACCCCGGCCTCGGCAAGACGCTGGCGGCCCGCAGCCTCGCGCAGACACTGGGACTGTCCTTCGCGAGAGCGCAGTTCACACCCGACCTGTTGCCCTCCGACCTGACCGGGTCGTTCATCTACAACCAGGGCACCGGCGAGTTCACGTTCCGCGAGGGTCCGTTGTTCACCGGACTGCTGCTGGCCGACGAGATCAACCGGACACCTCCCAAGACGCAGGCGGCCCTGCTGGAGGCCATGCAGGAGCACCAGGTGACCATCGAGGGCACCACGTTCCCGCTGCCGGAGCCGTTCCACGTGATCGCGACCGCCAACCCCGTCGAATACGAGGGCACCTACCCGCTGCCGGAGGCCCAACTCGACCGGTTCCTGACGCGGGTCAGCTTCGGCTACCCCAGCGAGGAGGAGGAACTGGAGGTGCTGCAGCGCCGAGTGGCCCGCAGGCAGGAGGAGATCACCCTCGAACCGGTCACCGATGCCGCGGGTCTGCTGGCCATGCAGGCGGCCGTCGAGCGCATCGAGGTCGAGGCGACCGTGGCGCAATACTGTGTGCGGCTCGCCGCCGCGACGCGCGAACACCCTCAGTTGCAGATCGGCGCATCTCCTCGGGGGTCTTTGGCACTGCTGCTGATCGGACGAGCGGTCGCCGTCATCCGGGGGCGTGACTACGTCGTGCCCGAAGACATCAAGTCGGTGGCGGTCAGCGTGCTCGCACACCGGGTCTCGCTGCGGCCCGAACTGTGGATGAGTGAACTCACCGGCAGCAGCATCATCGGGGCGCTCCTGGACACCGTCCCCGCACCGGCCTCGCACACCGACTCGTCGGCACCGGCGCGCTGAGATGGCGCTCAAGACGTCGAGTCCGGCGAGGTGGACGCCGACCTCGTGGTTTCTGCAGGCCACGCTGGTCGCCGCCGTCCTCATCGGTGGCGCCCTCACGGCGCACCGGATGGATCTGCTCGTCCTCGCGACCCCGTTCGCGGTCATCGTCGGATGGTGTATGGCGACCCGCCCGGGCGCCGTCCCCCGGGCGGCCGAGCCGACGGTGACCAGCGAGGCACCGATCGAGGACGTCGCACAGCAGTGGTCGTGGACGTTCGATCGCATCGACCCGCACGCCGAACTCGCGGTCACGACCTTCCCCACCGACCCGTGGGTGCGCACCGAGCCGGCGGAGGGCCACCTGCTGCAGCTGCCCGGCGGTGACGCGATGACGGCCTGCGTGCGCTGGATGCCGACACGCTGGGGGCAGCGCGAGATCTTCCCGGCGCGCACCCACTTCCTCGGTGCGTGGAGCGGGTTTTGCGCCGGCCCCTATGACGTGGCCGGGCATCCGCTCACGGTGCGGCCCGCCCCACGGGCCTTCGGCGGCAAGGCGCCGCTGCCGCACCCGATCGGTCTCGTCGGGCAGAACCGCAGCCGCCGCGTCGGAGACGGCACCGAGTTCGCGGAGATCCGCGAGTTTCGCACCGGCGACCGGCTGCGCCACATCTCGTGGCCGATCACGGCGCGCACCTCGCGGTTGCATGTGCGCACGTCCTATGCCGAGCAGGACACCGAGATCCTGCTGCTGCTCGACGCATCCGCTGACTTCGGGCGGCCGCACCCGCAGGCCGGCATCGAGAGTTCGCTCGATCTGGGGATGCGCGCCTGCCTGGCGTTCGCCGGCCACTTCCTATCGCGCGGTGAGCGGGTCGGAGTGCGCGCCCTCGGCACGGCCAGGAACGAACGGATCCGGCCCGCGTCGGGGTCCGCGCAGTATCAGCGGATCGCGGACACGCTGATGACGGTCGAGAGCGTGGGGGTGCGCGGCCTGGCGCGCCATGGGATCCACATCCCGGCGTCCTCCGGTGCTCTGATCATCCTGATCTCGCCGCTGGTCAGCCAGGAGATGCTGACGATCGCCGCCGACATCGCGCAGCGCGGACGGCAGCTCGTGGTCGTCGACTGCCTGCCCGGGCACGTCGACGTGGGGGCGGAGAGCGATCCGCTCACGCAGATTGCCCTGCGCCTGCGATTGATCGAGCGGGCTCAGGAGATTCGCGCCCTGGAGCGCCGGGGTGCCCCTGTCGTCCCGTGGCGGGGGCCGGGCAGTCTCGACCACGTATTGCTGCAGCTCGCGCGGAGGCCACCGAGGCTGGTGCGGCGATGACCGAGGGATCCCGTCTGCCCGGTCGCGCCGTCACTCGCGGCTGGCGGACGGTCGCTCCGCGGCGTGCGCAGCGACACCGTCCGCTGATGCACCGCGACCGCATCATGCTGCGCGGGATCGTGGCGGCGGCGATCGCCGCTCTGGTGGTCACGGTCGACGTCGCGGGCGAGCTGAACATCTTCGGGCTCGTCGCCGTCGTGGCCATCGGTTGGGCGGTGACCGTCGGACGGGGCGACCTGTTCGTGACGCTGGTGTTCTATGGCTGCGCCGTCTTCCTCTGGCTCGTCTCCGGTGCGCCGGCGACCAGCTGGTATGCGATCCCGATCGCCCTGGAACTCCTGATCGTCCACGCCGCGCGCACCCTCTCGGGCCTCGGCCCCGCCGATGCCGCGCTGCCGCGGCCGCTGATGATCCGGTGGGCACGCAATACGGCCTGGGTCGCTGCGGCCACCGTCGCGGTCGGTCTCGCCGGCATCACCATGACGCGCGGCGGGCTCACCGGCACCGGCTATGCGGCAGCCATCGTGCTGATCGCGATCATGGTCGGCGTGGCGGCACTACCCATGCTGTATCCGGGCGGCGCTGACGACACCGCCGATTGACGGCGGAAAGTATGCGCGGGTCCAGCGCATCAAGCAGGGCACCACACCTGAGGCTTCAAGCCATCCTGGGTGACCGGCCTTCACCCTGATTCGCCGGCTCTTCGGTACGAAGTCACTGGACCCGCTGAGACAACACTACTCCGGTCGCGCGGACATCACGCCGCCTTCCGGCGGACGGTCTAGGCGGATTCCTTGCGGGTCTCGCGCTTGCGCTTCTGCGGAGTGCGCCGCCG
>CAYPQR010000072.1:0-9855 GCA_964412865.1 uncultured Intrasporangiaceae bacterium | reverse complement strand
GTCGAGACCGACGTCGCCTACTCGGCCGAACCGTCGTCTCGGAAGCGCTCCTCCCAGCGCGCCCGGCGGCTGTCCTCACCGGGCCGGCCCGGAGGGGGCTCGGGGATCTGCGAGCGCCTGAGCCCGATCGTCTCTTCCTCGTCGGGGTTTTGTGTTCTTTCCGGATCTTGCAAGGGCTCAGACGTGTTCGGCATGGGTCGCGTCCTGGTCCGGCCCGGCATTCGCTGCGTGCTGGATCGGCTGGGCACCGGACCGTGGGAGTCCTCCCGTGACGTCTTCGAGGCCGGGCTCGCGGCGCCGTGACCGGGACGGCGAGGGTGTGCCCTGCCGTGCCCCCGGCGCGGCACCGGGACCCGGTGGCCCGTGTGCCAGACCAGCACCAGGCTCGCCCAGATCGTGAGGAGCACGGCCGCGGTGATCATGCCGAACTTCGCGTCGACCGGCACGATGACGGCGACGATGCCGCCGATGACCCAGGAGAGCTGCAGCAGGGTCTCCGACCGGCCGAACACGCTGGTGCGGCGTCCCTCGGGCACGGCGTTCTGGATGAGCGAGTCGAGGGAGAGCTTGCCGAGCTGCTGACAGATGCCTGCGACCAGGCCGACCGCGACGGCCGTGAACAGGTTGAAGAACACCGCCGCGATCACCGCCATGGCGGCGTCGATCAGCAAGGTGGCGAGCACGACGACGCGGGGTGAGGCGATCTTGAGCACGGACCCCATGACGGTGCCGAGGGCGTTGCCCACGCCGGCGGCACCCACGACCAGCGCCAGCAGGATCGTGGTGCGGTCCTCCCATCCCGGGAAGGGGTGGATGCGCATCAAGAAGGCCAAGAAGATGGTCAAGAAGCCCGACAGCCAACGTAATCCGGTGTTGGCGCGCAGAGCGGAGACGACCTCGCCCGAGATGTGCAACTTCCCCCCGGCGCCCTTGATCCGCCCCGACAACGGCGCGGGGTCCTCCCCCTTGGCGCTGTCGACCTGAGGCGGCAGCAGCACCGCGAGGATGGCGCCGACGACGAACAGCACGAATGCGACGCGCAGCGCCCACGCCGAACCGCCGAGCTTCGCCGCGCCTCCGGCCAGGATCCCCGCCACGACGGCACCGACCACACCGGCGAGGGAGAGGCGGCCGTTGGCCTTGACCAGGGTGAGTTGCCGCGGCAGCAGTCGCGGTGCCGCGGCCGATCGGGTCACCAGGTAGGCCTTGGAGAGCACGAGGACGCCGAGCGCCTCCGGGAAGAGCCACGACGAGTCCTCGGTGACCGCGCTCGCCAGCACCCAGCACAGGAAGCCTCGGGCTGCGAGCGTCGCGCCGATCGACCAGCGGCGCCCGCGGCTGAAGCGATCGAGCAGGGGGCCGATGAACGGTGCGACCAGCGAGAAGGGCAGCATCGTGAGCAGCAGGAACAACAGGACCGAGCTGCGGGCCGCGTCGCCGGACGCGGCGGAGAAGAACACCGTGCCGGCCAGGCCGATCGCGACGGCCGCGTCACCGGCGGAACTGAACGCGTGCACCTGGATGAGGCGTGCGAGGCCGCTCTCACCGGCTCCCTGGGCCTCGCTGGCGCGCCGCGCGAACCAGTAGGTCGACCGCCCGGCGGATGCCGTCACCCGTGCGACGGCGCCCGCACCCCTGGCCACTCCTCGCCCCGCCGCGGCCGCCCGGCCACCGTGGTGTGTGTCGTTCTTCTCGGGCGCAGACCCGTCCTGCGGTTCCGGCTGGCCGATCGGCTGTGTCTCGCCACCGGTCATCCCCCTATTGTCCACCTGTCCATCATGCCTGGTCGGCGGGTGGACCCGCTGGATCTCCCGCATGATCGGCGTCTTCGCGGTCGCGCGCGGGCTGCCCCGGCAGCGGGCACAGGTCGAGGTCGAAGGGCAGCACGTCGGCCGAGGCGGCCTGGTCGCGTGCCGCCCGCGACGTCATCCGGCGCATGTAGTGCCGCCGGCAGAGCACCTCGTATTCGACGTCGGTGACGACCTGTCCGCCGGTGTCGCCGACGACCACCTGAGCTCCCTCGACCACCATGTGCCCGCCCATGACGCGCGCGTTGTGGGTGGCGCGCCGGCCGCACCAGCACAGCGCCTCGACCTGCAGCACCTCCGTGCGGTCGGCGAGCTCGATCAGGCGGCGCGATCCCGGGAACAGTTGCGTGCGGAAGTCGGCGGTGATGCCGAAGGCGAAGACGTCGACGCCGACCTCGTCGACCAGCCGAGCGAGTTGGTCGACCTGTTCGGGACTGTAGAACTGCGCCTCGTCACAGATCAGGTAGTGGATGCGTCGACCGTGAGTCGCTTGCTGCACCACCAGATCCCAGAAGTCCAGCGAGTCGTCGACCTCGATCGCGTCCGCGCGCAGACCCAGTCGCGACGACAGCACCGACGCGCCCGCGCGGTCGTGGCAGGTGAACACCATCCCGCTGCGCCCGCGAGCGCGGTGGTTGTGGTCCATCTGCAGCGCCAGGGTCGACTTGCCGCAGTCCATCGTGCCGGAGAAGAAGACGAGTTCAGCCACGTCCGTGAGCCTATGCCGCACTCAGATGCAGCAACGGTATGCACTGCTCCGCCGCGGTCAGTGAGCCGTGCTGGCCGACCAGCCGCACGACGGTCTTGGACATGACCCGGCTGTCGTAGACGCCGATCGGGTCGTTCATGGCGACGACGACGTCGCCCAGCCGCGGCATGACCTGTTCGCTGACGGGGCCGAAGAGGCCCGCCGCCATGGCCTGCTCGCAGGACAGCACCCAGGCCCGATCACCGAGCCGGGACCGCCACGTCGCGAGCACGTCGCCCACGGCGCCGGGGCGGCAGTACAGCTGCAGGGCACGCATCTCGCCGCCGGTCAGTTCGACGCCCGCGGCGAGTTCCGGGTCGGTCGCCAGGTCGATCCGCTCGTTCGCCGGCACGTCGACCATGCCGTGGTCGGCGGTGACGGTCAGGGAAGTGCCTGCGGGCAGGTTTTCGCACAGCCGCTGCAGCTCGCGGTCGACGAGTTCCAGCGCGTCTCCCCATTGCCACGACCGGCATCCGTGCACGTGGCCGACGCGGTCGATCTCTCCCCAGTAGAGGTAGACGAGCGAGCGCCGGTCGGCGCGCAGTGCGGCCAGCGCCTGGTCGACCCGGTCGGCGAGGTCGTCGCCTGCGCGGAACCGGGCACCGCGCAGGGCGGCGCGGGTGAGACCCGAGCCGTCGAACTCGGCGGGCGCCACCATGGTGACCGCGATGTCCGTCTGCGCCGCCCGCTCGAACCAGGTGGGTTGCGCCTGCCAGCACCGCGGTGCCGGGCCGTCCTCCAGCGGCGGCGGGCCGACCCTCCAGGACAATTCGTTGAGCAGACGCTGGGTGCCGGGCACCCGCACCTGATAGCCGGTCAGGCCGTGCGCGCCCGGCGGCAGGCCGGTGCCGAAGGACCCCATGCTGGTGGCCGTCGTCGTCGGGAATCCCGCGGTGACGCACAGGTCCAGGTCGGCTTCCGGTGCCTGCAGGAGCGCCCGGAGGAACGGCGCGTGGCCGCTGCGGCCCTCCAGCAGCCGGCCGCCCAGCCCGTCGACGAGGACCACGACTGCGCGATCGGCCCTCGGTAGTTGGCGCACGGTCGCGGGATCGTCGACCGGGACGCCGAGGGATGCGGCGACGGCAGGCAGCACGCCGGCGAGCCCGCCCAGGTCATAGCGCGGAAGGACGGCATCGCCGCCCGGCAGAGTCGGCAGCACGTCAGCGGCCGATGGCGCCCGACAGCGCGGTGGCGAACTCGCGAGCCTGGTCGAAGACGGCCTGGCCGTCGGCGTCGGCGCTGATCCGCAGGGCGATGTCGTCGGCCGTGATGGTGCCCTCGTAACCGTGGTCGGCCTCGCACTGCGGATCCCCGCACGTGGCGGGCAGCAGGTCGACACGAGAGACGGTGCCCCAGCCGACGGTCACGGTGATCTCCCGTCCGAGCGACCCGGCCTGGTAGTGCTCGGGGGTGGCCACGACGTGGGTGAGCATGACGCCGCGTACGGCGTCGAGGGGCACCGTCTCGGACGTGGCGGTCGCGATCGGCCCGAGGTGTTCGGTCGGCGAGTCCGGGCCGGGGGCGTGGTCGTCGGCGTGCACGATCACCAGGTGGCGTGAGGTGAGGACGAGCACCGTGATGTGACGTCTCACCGTCTCCGAGTCGAGCGTCGTCTCTGCGTGCACCAGGTGGGACCGCACCTGCTGGTCACCGAGTGCCGTGGCGACGACGTCGGTCACCAGCTCGGGAAAGTATCCCGCCTGGGTGATGTCGGCGAGCAGCGATGCGGGGAGCACGGCGTCGGTGGACGGTCTCGTGGAGGACATGCCGTCGATTGTCGCACCCGTGTGCGCGGTCCGCGCAACATACGTGTGGATACCGTCCGCCGTGCGCGCCGGTGCCGCCGCGCGTGCCTACGGCAATGCTCTTCGGCCCCGGTCCGCGCGCTGCCTGGACGGTGCGACGCTCGCGGTCGCGCCGAGCACCTCGACGCCGTCGGCGTGCGCGTTGACCGGGTCGAGCACCAGAGACGCGAGTTCGGGAATGTTCTCGGCGAGCACGGACAGCCGCGCCACCAGGTCGCGCAGCCCCACCTCGTCGACCGGGACCGCGCCGTCGGCACCGCGCAGCAGCGGCGCCGAACGCACCGAACCGATCAGGTCGGCCACGTCACCGTCGGTGAGCGGAGGAATGCGGTAGCCGACGTCGCCCATGACCGTCGGCGCGCCCGCGAGGCTGAAGCTCACGACCGGCCCGAAGAGCGGGTCCTCCGTCGTCGACAGGATGCACGGCACGCCGGGGTCGGCCATGCGTTGCACGACCAGTCGGTTGGCGTGCAGCGGGCGCAGCCGTTCGTCGAGGGTGCGGTATGCCTCGCGCACACCGTTCGCGTGCCGCAGGTCGACACGGACGGCGGTGACCGGTGAGCGGCGCACCAGCGGCGAGACGGACTTGACCACCACCGGGTAGCCGAGGGCGTCAGCGGCCGCCACGGCCTCGTCCTCCGACGTGACCGGGGTGACGGGCCAGACCGAGATGCCGTAGGCGGCGAGCAGCGCCTCCACCTCGTGCGGCTGCAGCGGCCGGCCGCCCGGCGAACCGGCCAGGACCTGGTCGACGAGCGCCTCGGCCCGTGGCCGGTCGATGCCGTCCGGCATGACCAGTTCACCGCGGTCGGCCGCGCGCCACACGCCGTACCGGGTGGCGGCGGCGAGGGCGAAGACGCCGTCCTCGGGCATGGCGTAGGCGGGCACGACCTTGGTGCCCCCGTCGGGCGTCCTGCCGCCCTGCAGCGCCTCCGACAGGCCCTTGATGCCGAGGAAGGTGGTGATGCACGGCTTGTCGTGGCGGGCCGCGACCGAGGCGAGGGCGCCGGCGACGGCGACCCCGCCGGCGAAGTCGGGTTGTACGAATCCGGTGATGACGCTGTCGACCTCGGGATCGGTGAAGGCCTCCTCCAGGGCCTCCTCCACCGCCTGCGCATCCGCGGTGGGCGGCAGGTTCACCGGCCCCCGCGCGACCTGCAGGCCGGCGCCGACGGCCGCGTCGGCCGCCAGCGCCCCCAACGCGTCGGAATTGCCGACGACCGCCACGGCATTGCCGCGCGGGATGGGCTGGTGCACGACCAACTGCCCGACGTCGAGCAGCTGGTGCAGGTTGCCCACCCGGATCACCCCTGCCTGCTGCAGCATCGACCCGAACGCGTCGGAGTCGACGTGGGTCGTGCGCACCCGGTGGCCGGGTGGCACGCCATACGCCGAGGATGCCGACTTGACGACGATCACCGGCTTCTCCTCGGACAGCCGGCGCGCGATGCGCGAGAACTTGCGCGGGTTGCCCATCGATTCGAGGTACAGCCCGACCGCCCGCGTCGTGTCGTCGCCGATCCACGACTGCATGATGTCGTTGCCGGACACGTCGACTCGGTTGCCGGCCGACACGAAGTCCGAGAGGCCGAGGCCCCGCCGCGCGGCCGAGTCGAGGACGGCCACCCCGAGCGCGCCGCTCTGGGCGAACAGGCCCAGGCGGCCCGGGAGGGGCATCTCGGGCGCCAAGGACGCGTTCAACGACACCTCGGGCCGGGTGTTGATCAGGCCGAACGAGTTGGGGCCGAGCACCCGCATCCCGTGCCGTCGTGCCGTCACGAGCAGTTCGCGCTGCATCGCGGCGCCCTGCTCCCCCGCCTCGGCGAAACCGGACGACACCACCAGGACGGCCTTCACGTCCTTGCGCGCGCACTCCAGCACGACATCGTGCACGCGCGGGGCCGGCACGGCGATGACGGCCAGATCGACGGGTTCGGGCAGGTCGGCGACGCTTCGATGGACGGGGTCCTCGAGGTCGTCGTGCGGCACCGCGTTGACGGCGTAGAGCGCACCGGTGAATCCGCCGTCACGCAGATGCCTGTAGATGCCGCGGCCGACCGCCTCCGGGCGCCTGCTCACCCCGACGACCGCGACGGATGCGGGAGCGGTGAGCGCCCGCACACTCACCGCCTCGGCCCTCTGCTCGCGGGCCGCACGCACGGCCCGGCTCTGGCTGGTGGGCTCGATCGGGAACGACAGGGCCACGACACCGTCGTCGAAGTGGTGCGCCACCTCGAATCCGGCCTCGGTGAACACCGAGAGCATCTTGCGGTTCTGCGGCAGCACGTCGGCGACGAACTCGCGCACCCCCAGCTCCTGACCGATCGCCGCGAGATGCTCCAGCAGCACGGAGCCGACACCGCGGCCCTGGAAGCTGTCGGCGACGTTGAACGCGCACTCGGCGCGGACGTCGTCGAGCATGTCATACCTGGCGATGCCGACGAGCCGGCCGCGCGAGACCATCACCAGCGCGACCCGGCTGCGGTAGTCGACGTGGGTGAACCGGTGCAGATCCTTGTCCGACAGCCGCTTCAGCGGCGCGAAGAATCGCAGATAGATGGATTCGTCGGACTGCCGTTCGTGGAACTCCTGGATCGCCGGACCGTCATCGGGGCGGATGGGCCGCACCTGCGCGACCGAGCCGTCTCGCAGGACGACGTCGGCCTCCCAGTCCTTCGGGTAGTCACTCGGCTCGTCTGTCGGTGCCTGCACCGTTCCGATCGCTCCCAGCCCGGCGGATCATGAGGTCGGATCGACGACCGTCCACCGATTCCCTTCGTCGCCGCTCTTCCAGTATGTGGGGTTCTGATGGGACAGAGCATAGAACTCGTCGCCTCCCGGGCTGGCCGCCCAGTCGAACCCGCCTGCCGGAAGCTTCGCGGAGGTGCGCACGTGGTGGAACGTCTGCCCGCCGTCGGCGGACTGCTGCAGGCTCCCGACGCTGCTGCTGGCGGTCGGGCCGCCGGGATCGCGGGGCCCGCCCATCGACACCACCACGTGCCCCTTGTCCGTTGCCGCGATGGTCAGCTGCCCCAGCCGCGGCACGACCAGCGCACCCACGGACATCACGCTCCAGTGCCGCCCCGCGTCGGCGCTGCGCACCACCGTGTAGGAGATGTTCTGCTGGCGCGACCGCGGCGCGCACACGGCATACAGCAGGTCGTCGCCCGCCGACGCCGCCGCCAGCGACTGCAGCCCGGTCCGGCCGCAGCCCGCCGGGGCCTGCACCGGCACCAGCTTGTCGTGCACGAGCCGCAACACCTGCGCCACGCCGTTGGACTTGCGCGACGCCAGTTGCACCAGCACGTGGCCCTTGCGCACGACGGCCGATGCGGACGTCACCGGGTGGGAGGGCCGCATGGTCGCGACCGGCGAGGTGATCCGCATGGCCGGCGGCGTGGTGCGGCTGACGTAGACCGGACCCGAGCAGCTTCCCTGGATGCAGCCGTCCGCCGAGACGACGATCACCTTGCCCCGCCAGATCCCGACGTCGAGGACGGTCTGGCCCGGGTGCCGCATCTTGGTGAAGCTGGCCCCGCGGTCTCGCGTGATCCACAGGTCGCCGCCGAACACGTAGCCGACCTGCGGGGACACGAACCGGGCCTGCGTGATCGCGCGGGTCGGCTGCACCTGCGGCACGTTGGATCCGGTCGAACTGGAGGTGTCGACGCCGGAGAAGGTGTGCACGGCGTTCCAGGTCCGGCCGTTGTCCGACGACCGCAGCAGCGTCACGCAGACCTCCTGCCGGCAGTTCGACGAGCCGAGGTCATAGAGCGTGCCGCTGCCGGCGTTGGTGAGTGACCAGGTGATGAACGACCCGGGCACCGCCGACGGCTTCTGCGCCTTGGAGACCGGCGCCGCCGCCGAACTCCCGTTGCCCTGACCGACCCCGGCGCCGGTCGGTGCAGAGGCGATGGGACTGCCGGGGGTCGCCGCCTCATACCCCATGGGCTGTTGCTGCCAGGTCCAGACCGCGAAGACGGCCACGCAGGCCGCGGCCAGGGTGGCGACGGCGGTGTACCAGCTTCTCGGGCGGCGCGCGGTGCGCCGGCTGCGCACCACGTCCTGCCAGGAGAGGTCGGACGTCGGCTGCGGCTCGACCTGCGCACGGGAGTGGGCGAAGAACCTGGCGACGTCGTCGTCGGCGTGCGCCGGCTCCGGGCCGTCGTCCCCGCCGGGAAGCGTGTTGTCGTCGAATCGGCTCACCGTACCCCCTGAAGACGGTCCGCCAGCAGCTTCCGCGCGTCGAACAGGTCGCGTTTGACCGTGCCCGGAGACTTCCCCAGCGAGGCAGCGGTCTGAGCCACCGTCAGATCGGCATAGTAGTGCAGCAACACGACCATCCGAAGCCGCGGCGGGAGCCCCATGATGGCCTCGCGCACCGACAGCCGGTCGGCCGGATCCGCCCCCGGGACCGTGTCGACACCTCCCGGCCGGCCCGCAGAGTACCGCCGGTATGCGGTGGCCTCCCGGCCACGCCGCCGCCAGTGGTCGCGCACCTGGTTGGCGACCGTCGTGTAGAGCCAGGCCCGTGGATCCTCCACCTTGTTCCAGTGCCGCAGCAGCTTCACGAACGCCTCGGTGGCGAAGTCGTGGGCCAGATCGCGATCGCCGACCAGCGTCGCCGCCCACCCGGCCAGCCGGCCGAAGTGCGTGTTGTACACCTCCCGCACGGCATCGGTCACGGCGTCGCCCGAGGGCACGTAGGCACTCCCTTCTCGTGGGAGCACCGCCGGGCGCGGTGCCATGAACACGGATGCGGTCACGCCTTGCAGACGACGAAACCGTCGCCCGGGTTGGCCACGCGACCTCTGCCGGGGCGCGACGGCTACGTTGGGCGTATGACCCGGGACGAGCCTACAGGCGGACGGTGATGGAACTCGAAGCGGCGATTCGAGGGCGGGTGATGGTGCGCCGGTTCGCACCCGACCGGCAGGTGCCGCCCGACGCGCTGCGGCGCATCGCGCAGCTCGCGCTGCGAGCGCCCAGCGCCGGATTCAGCCAGGGCTGGGACTTCGTGGTCCTGCAGTCGCCGCAGGAACGCGACGCCTTCTGGAGCGCGACGACCGACGGCGATCCTCCGGATTCGTGGCTGCGCGGCGTGCGCACCGCCCCGACGCTGATCGTCTGCTGCTCCGACAAGCGCACCTACCTGCAGCGGTATGCCCAGCCGGACAAGCCGTGGCAGGACGAGGACGACGCCCACTGGCCGGTGCCCTACTGGGACATCGACACCGGCATGGCCTCGCTGCTGATGCTGCTCGTCGCGGTCGACGAGGGTCTGGGCGGACTGTTCTTCGGAGTCGAGGTCGACCGGCAGGCCGCGGTCCATGAGGCCCTGGCCATCCCCGACGACCACAACATCGTCGGCGTCATCGCACTGGGCTACAGCGAGCAGCGGCACCCCAGCGGCAGCACCCGCAAGCGCCGGCGCCGACCCGTCCACGAGGTCTTCCACGCCGGCAGCTTCGGGACGCCGCTCACGTAGCACCAA
>CAYPQR010000071.1:0-9905 GCA_964412865.1 uncultured Intrasporangiaceae bacterium | reverse complement strand
TGCCACGCTCCTCGCGCAGCTTGCGAGTGGTGTTGTCGATCGCCGCAATGTGGTCGGCATCGAACGCGTGCCGCATCCCCAGCGTGTATGCCGTGAGCCCCAGGCCCACGCCGAACGCCTTGTCCCCGACGTGGAAGTCGCCCGGGACCACGAGCAGAAGCAATGCGCCCCAGCCGATCACGTGCAGCAGGGCGATCACGCCATACATCCCGACGTATGCGTGCCACGGAACGTCGGCGGCAGCCTCACGCCGTGACACACGAAACGGCATCCGGGCCTCCCACCATACCTGCATAAGCGTGCAGGTATTGCAGGCTAGCACGCGACGGGGCTGAAACGGCGGTGTGAAGGCACTCTTCCCCGAGTCCAGGGCGCCGAGCAGCGCTCAATCCCCGACTCGCGTCCTATGCTGGTGCACGAGTGAAGGAGGCCAAGCTGATTCGCGACGCCATGCGTGACGCGGCCCGCCACGTGAACCAGACCGTGGACGTCGACGGGTGGACCGCACGACTCAACCTCGTCTCGGACCCCACCCGCTTGCGGATCCTGCTCACCCTGCACTACCTGCCCGGCCTGACGGTCAACGACGTCGCGCGGGTCGCCCGCGTCACCCCCACCACCGTCTCGCAATCCCTGCGCAGGCCACGCGATCTCGGCTGGGTCGTCTCCGACCGGGAGGGGCGGCTGCAGCGATACCGGCTGGTCGACGATCGGCTGCACGCGCTGCTGCACACCATGGGAGGCGGCCACTACACGCAGGAGCCGGCACCCCCGGCGTGAACCGGAGGTGCCGACTCCTGGCGATGAGAGTCAGTCGGCCTGACCGGCCAGCTGCTCGGCGAGCTCCTTCTCGTCCTGCTCGTTCAGCGAGGTCTTCAGCACCGTCCCGCCGAAGCGCTGCAGCGCGGCGTTGAACTTGTCCTCGGTGACCTTGGTGGCCATGATGACGACGCCGGACGAACCGGGATGCACGAGATCCTGGACACGCCGGCGGAAGTCGTCGTTGACCCCCGACTTGGCGAGTTTGCCGAACAGCGTGCCGAACGCCGCCCCGGCCAGAGCACCGATCCCCGGCGACAGGAACAGCCAGCCGAAGATCATGCCCCACAAGGCACCTCGGGCCGCGGACGTGCCGATGAGGGGCCCGGGGGTGTCGACGTGGATCTTGCCCTTCTCGTCGACGTTCACGACGGCCAGGCCCGTCAGGCTGACGATGAAGTCCGAATGCAGGTCTTGGACGGTCTTGTACGCCTCGAGGGCGGTCTCGTGCTCGTCGTACCCGATGACAATCAGTTCCGACACTGCTACCTCCATAGGTTGGTGTGGCCCGAGGTGTCTCGCGCTCAGCGGTGTCCATTGTCCACCGGCTCGGGAATGAGCGCCAGGCCCGTCCGCGCCGGCTCGCGCCGCTTGCCGTCCCGCTCTCCGCCGATCTGGCACGATGTGAACGGTGCCGCCGGTTTCGCAGCCCATCCGATGCTGACGTGTGGTTGGGAGTCACGTGGGAAGCTCTCTCGATCTCTGGGTGTTCTGGGGCGTTGCCATCGCCAGGCTGCTGCTGCCCCTGCTGATCTTCAAGTACCCGCTGCCGGCCATCCTCGGCTGCCTCGTGCTGGACGGGATCGACGAGACCGTCTTCCAGACCTTCACCGACCTGGATCTGACGAACTACCAGGCCTACGACAAGGCACTCGACATCTATTACCTGGTGATCGCCTACCTCGCCACCATGCGCAATTGGCGCAGCAACCCGGCGTTCCTGATCGGAGCGGGGCTGCTGTATTACCGCCTCGTCGGCGTGCTCGCCTTCAACCTGACCGACTCGCAGTATCGGTTCCTGCTGCTGGTGTTTCCCAACACGTTCGAATACTTCTTCATCTTCTATGAGGCGGTGCGCACCCGATTCGTGCCCGAGCGCATCTCGGCCCGCTTCTGGCTGATCGCTGCCGCCGTCATCTGGGTGTTCATCAAGCTGCCACAGGAGGCCTGGATCCACGTCGCGAAGTTCGACTTCACCGATGCGGTCTCCGACCACCCGTGGTTCGGGGCGCTGTGCCTGGCCGCGCTGATCGCCGCGGCCATCGTGTTCCAGAAGTGGGTGCGCCCGCGCATCGCCCCGGCCGACCACGACCTGACGTTCGAGGCGGACCCGGTGCCGGCGACGCTGACGACCCCCTCGCTGCGGATACCCTCCACGCAGCGGCTGTTCGGCTTCACACTGCTCGAGAAGGTCGTGCTGATCGCCCTGCTGACCGTGCTGTTCGAGACCATCCTCCCGGACATGACGGCGTCGACGGCGCAGATCTTCGTCGGCAGCACGGTGCTCATCGTGATCAACTCCGCCCTGGGCATCCACATCGCCCGGCGAGGACCGCGATACGACAGCCTGATCGTCTCGTTCATCGTGCTGGCGACAGCCAACCTCTCGCTGGTGTTCGCCGTTGCCGCCGTGCTGCAGGGCGGCACGCCATACGACATCGAGGCCACGGTCTTCTTCATCATGCTGCTCGCGCTGATGGTCGTGTTGTACGACCGCTACCGGCCGGTGCACGAAGCGCTGACACGGCGGGCTCCCGACGTGCCGCGCCCGGTGACCACCACCTGACAAAGTGCTGGACTACCCTCGTGGATCGTGAACATTCCCGCGCCGATCCCCCGCGCCCGTTGACCGCCAAGGTGCGTGTGACCGACGATCGCGTGCTGCTGGTCGTCGCCGGCTACGCGCTGTCTTTCGTCGTGTTCGGGCTGGTCATGGACGGGCCGGTCACGACCTTCCACGGCGTGATCGACATCATGACCTCCCGCGACGTGCTCATCACCGACTACATCGTGCTCGGCGGTATGGGCGCGGCCTTCGCCAACGCCGGCCTGCTCACCCTGATCGCATGCGGCATCTATCGACTCGCCCGCGCGCGCATGGACGGCGCGGCGGTCGCCTGCCTGTTCCTGGTGCTCGGGTTCGCGCTGTTCGGCAAGAACCTGCTCAATGTGTGGCCGGGTGTGGCCGGCACCTACTTGTATGCACTGCACCAGCGCGAGCCGTTCGCGAAGCACATCAACACGGCGTTCTTCGGTGCCGCCCTGGCACCGCTGTTCTCCGAGGTCCTCTTCAGCACCGAGATGGATCTCGCGCCCCGCATCGCGCTCGCCATCGTCACGAGTGTGGTGGTCGGCTACGTCCTGCCCCCGATCGCCAAGCAGCTGTTCCGCTCACACGACGGATACACCCTCTACAACATGGGATTCACTGCCGGCATGGTGGGGACGATCGTCATGGCGGTCTACAAGTCCTACGGCTTCGTCGCGCAGCCGGTGATGCTCTGGTCGACCGGGCACGACGTCAGTCTCGGGGTCTTCCTGGGCGTGCTGTTCGCCTCCATGGCGGTGATCGCCTTTCTGGTCGATCCGCATTCATGGGGCGGATTCCGCTCACTCGTGCGCATGTCCGGCCGGTCGCCCAGTGACTTCCTGCACGAGGTCGGTGCGGGCCCCACGCTGCTCAACATGGCGATCACCGGAGGCATGGGCACCGCCTATGTGCTCGTCGTCGGCGGTGACCTCAACGGCCCGGTCGTCGGAGCCATCTTCAGCATCGTCGGCTTCGCCGCATTCGGCAAACACGCGATCAACATCGCGTCCATCATGCTCGGTGTGTTCATCGCGTCCCTGACCAAACCCTGGAACGTGACGGATCCGTCGATCATCTTCGCCGCGTTGTTCGGGACCACGCTGGCTCCCATACCCGGCAAGTTCGGGCCCGTATGGGGTGTGGTCGCCGGCATCGTGCACTCCTCGGTGGTGCTCACGGTCGGCGCTCTGCACGCCGGATTGAACCTCTACAACAACGGATTCGCCTCGGGCATCGTCGCCTCGCTGCTCGTGCCGGTGATCATCGCGGTCTCGGGGCGCGGCCGGCGCGCCCGCTCCCCCGGCGGCCCTCGGCAACCTGAATAGCCCTGGCTGGTCGAGTAGGCGAGCGCCACCCCGGCCGGGCAGGCGTATGGGAGGGGCGGGGGACATGCGGAGGGAGCGTGGACGGGACTGGCGGGAGCACATCCGCCCTAACAAAAGGACGTAACATCGGAATGCAGACGGTGGCGGATGTGCGGATGGTTGCGACCGCAGTGTGTCCCCCGCCCCGACCTGCTGACCACGCCGATGACGCCGTTGGCAACGCACCTTACGAGGTCTCGATACGCCCTCGACTTCGTCTCGTGCTACTCGACCGGCCCGCGGGGTGGAGGGTGTCAGGACGCGAGCCCGTCGGCCGCGAAGTGCCTGTCGATCCGGCCGACCCATTCCTCCCACGTCTCCTCCAGCACCGCCTCGGCCGCATGAGCCCGCGTATCCACGGCTCTGGCCATCACACCCGCACCCTCCAGCGGCGTGACGTGCGCACCGACACCGGCATCGATCGGCAGGCCGAGCAGCAGCGCCGTCGCGATCACCCGCTGGTCGCCGAGCACCCCTGGTGTCGCCCGGGCGGCGACGTCCCGCAGGTCCAGGGTCTCCACGAGCAGCGGCCTGCCCTCATGGACGACCCGCGTGCGTGAGAGCAGCGCCCCGCCCGGCTCGTCGTGCCGGCCGAGCACGAGCGTCTCGTGGCACGCGGCGACGGCCCCCTCATCCAGGGTCAGTTCGATCTCGCGGTCGACGTCGCATCCCTCGGCGAGCACCATCGGGGCAGACCGCCACACGAGGCTGCCGCCGGCCTCCACGTGCACGCGGGCGCTCCACCCGGCGTGGCCGCCTCGCGCGCTGTAGGCGATCGTGCCCGCGGGCTCGGTGAGTTCGAGATGGCCCCCTGGCCCGACCTCGATCTGCAGCCGGAGGTGGTCTCCCGCCAGCAGCATCGCCTGATGACTGACGAGGCTGACACGCGCGGCGCGACCGTGCCGGGTCAGCACCCGCGGGGTCAGGAACTCACCGGGAGCCAGATCGGTCGTGCAGGCGCCGGCATCGACGCGAATCCGAGTGGGCCGCCCATGCTCACGCACTGAAGAGCCTCCTGGAGTCGAGATGGTGCTCCAGAGACCATTGCTCGATCATCGGCGCCGTGTCGGCCGGCAGCCCGGCGGCGGATGTGACGTCGAGGGCCTCTGTGGCCGTGCGCCCGATCACGTTCTCGACGCTCAGGATCCACTCGACGGTGACGAGCGGGTCGACGGGCAGCAGCTTCAGGGCCGCCGCCGTCACCGTCTGCATGTCGTCATAGAGCGCGATGCGCGCCGCCTCCTGCTCACTCGTGGACCCGAGCGCGGCCGCGACACCGAGCGCCACGGGTCGCACCGGCCCGCCGTCGAGTTTCCCCAACTCGGCTGCGCTCGGCGCATCGGGCCACAACCTGCCGACCAGACGCGCCAGGCCCCGGCCGAGCTGTCTCGAGGCCCGGCGAAGCGGTTCGCTCGAGTTCCTGGCGAGCAGCTCCGCCTGGATCGACGCGAGGGAGTCACCCGCCCCGGTCATACGGTCCAGGGCGATGGCGCGGCGGTGACTGAGCACGGTCGCGGCGGCCTCGACCCGCCCGACGGTAGCCAGCCGGGAACGCAGATAATCCGGCACGTCCGCTGCCGCGAGCCCCGCTTTCACGGCGGGTTCGAGCCCAGAGGAGTATGCATAGCTGCCCACGGGGAGCCGCCCGTCGGCCAGCAGCAGCCCTGCGAGGGACGGCGACACGTCGGCCACCGGTCAGAACAGCGTGTAGCGCTGGGCCATGGGCACCTCGTCCACCGGCTGAAGGTCGACCACCGCGCCGTCCACGGTGATCGTGAACGTCTCGGGGTCGACGTCGATCGCGGGTGTCGCGGTGTTGTTCGGCATGTCGGACTTGCGGACCTCCCGGGTGGGCCGGATCGCGGTCAGTGACCGTTTCAGCCCGAGGCGGTCGGCCAGCCCGTCTTCCAGCGCCATCGGTGCCACGAAGGTGGTCGCGAGGTGTGGCGCTGCGCCGTGGGCCGCGGGCAGCGCGGGCCTGATGAAGACCGGCTGCGGGGTGGTGATCGCGGCGTTGGGGTCCCCGAGCGGGGAGGCGACGACGGCGCCGCCCTTGATCACGGCCATCGGGCGGATCCCGAAGAACGCCGGATCCCACAGCACCATGTCGGCCATCTTCCCGGCCTCGATCGAGCCGACCTCGTGGTCGATCCCGTGGGCGACCGCGGGGCAGATCGTGTATTTCGCGACGTATCGGCGCGCCCGCTCGTTGTCGGCGGGCAGCGAACTCTCACCCCTGCCGAGGCGCGCCTTCATCGCATGGGCGGTCTGCCAGGTGCGCGGAATGACCTCACCGACACGGCCCATCGCCTGCGCGTCGGACGACGTCATCGAGAACGCACCCATATCCTGCAGCAGATCCTCGGCGGCCATGGTGGCGGCGCGGATCCGCGACTCCGCGAAGGCGAGATCCTCCGGCACGCGAGGGTTCAGCGCGTGACAGGCGATCAGCATGTCGAGGTGCTCGTCGACCGTGTTGATCGAGTAGGGCAGCGTCGGGTTTGTCGAGGACGGAAGGATATTGGCCTCACCACCCACGACGATGATGTCGGGCGCGTGCCCGCCGCCGGCGCCCTCCGAGTGGAAGGCGTGGATGCATCGTCCGCCGATGGCGTCGATCGTCTCCCGCACGTAGCCGATCTCGTTGAGACTGTCGGAGTGCAGCGCCACCTGCAGGCCGAATTCGTCGGCGGCGCGCAGCGCCGCATCGATCGCGGCCGGGCTCGAGCCCCAGTCCTCGTGCACCTTGTATCCGCCGGCGCCGGCGAGCGCGTCCTCACGCAGAGCGTCCATACTCTGCGTGTTGCCCTTGCCGAACAGGATGATGTTGAGCGGCAATTCATCCAGCGCGCGGTGCATCATCGTGAGAGCCCAGGGACCGGGCGTCACACTGGTCGCCTTGGTGCCCTTCGTCGGACCCGAACCTCCGCCGGTCATCGTCGTGGTGCCGGTGACGATGCCCTCACGCAGGGCGGGCTCGTTCATGAAGTGCACGTGGGTGTCGATCGCGCCGGCCGTGAGGATCTTTCCCTCCCCGGAGATGACGTCGGTGCTCGAACCGATGTGCATGCCGGGGTCGACACCGTCCATGATGTCCGGGTTGCCGGACTTGCCGACGGCGACGATCCGACCGTTTCGCACCCCGACATCGGCGCGCACGATGCCCCAGTGGTCCAGCACGATGACGTTGGTGACGACGAGGTCGAGTGCACCCTCGCTGCTGGTGGTCAGCCCCTGACCCATCGACTCGCGGATGCTCTTGCCGCCGCCGAAGACCATCTCGTCCCCGCCGAACGTGTAGTCCTTCTCGACCTCGATCCACAGGTCGGTGTCGGCCAGTCGGACCTGATCGCCGGCAGTCGGGCCGTAGAGGCCCGCGTATTCCGGTCGTGAGATGCGGCTCATGACTCCCCACCGTCCTTCGGTGTGCCGAACGGGACCACCGATCTCGGCTTCCGCGTCGGCTCGGGATGCTCGACGTGACCCTCGACATGGGCGCTCGGCACATACCGTCGGCCCGCGAGGCGGACCAGCGGAAGAGTGCGGCTGACACCGGGTTCGAAGCGCACCGACGTGCCTGACGGGATATCGAGGCGGTAGCCCTCCGCAGCCTCTCGATCGAACTCCAGCGCCGAATTGGCGTTGGGCAGATGCAGATGCGAGCCGATCTGGATGGGCCGGTCCCCCGTATTGACGGCGACCAACTCGAGCTTGTCGCGCCCGGCGTTCAGCTCCAGCGGTCCGTCCGCGAAATGCTTCTCACCGGGAATCATGGGATCGGCTCCGTCACCGTGACGAGCTTGCGGCCGTCGGGAAAGGTGGCCTCCACCTGCACATCTGCCAACATCTCCGGCACGCCCTCCATCACGTCGTCCCTCGTGAGCACTTGCCGGCCCCGACTCATCAGGTCGGCCACCGTTGCACCTTCACGGGCGCGCTCCATCACCCAACATGAAATGAGCGCAACGGATTCGGGATAATTCAGGCGTACGCCTCGACCTTTGCGGTCACGGGCAACCATTCCCGCGACACTGAGCAACAACTTCTCCGTATCCGAAGGGGTCAGGTACATCGATACCTCCCAAGATTTACCCTCGTAGACCCTAGCACCGCGTCACGGCCGTGGGTAGAGTCAAGACGGCTCTTATCGGGCACGCCGGGTCAGGCCGTGGCGGCCCGGTCGGCATCAGCGGGAGGACGGGATATGCGCCTGGGCGAATCCCTCGCAGCGCTGCGTGAATCCGCTGTGGGTAGCTTCGGAGAGTGGGTCCTGCGAGGTGTCGGCCAGATCTTCCTCCAGAACAACCCGCTCAGCGGTGCGCTCTTCCTGCTGGCGATCTTCCTCAGCAGCTGGTTCTCGGGGATCGACGCGATCATCGGCACCGTCGTCGCGACCGGCAGCGCCCTACTGCTGGGAGTGCCGAGAGACTCGATCAAGAACGGGCTCTACGGCTTCAACGGTGCGCTGACCGCGATCGCACTGACCGTCTTCGTGACGCACGGCTGGAAGCTGGTCATCTATGTCATCGTCGCCGCGGCGGCGTCGACCGTCCTCACGGCCGCGCTGCAGAACTTCCTGCATTCCAGTCACATTCCGGGCCTGACTGCCGGGTTCGTCGCCACCGCATGGCTCTTCGTCGCCGGGCTGCGCCAGTTCGGTCACCTGACCGAGCAGAGCCGCTCGATCCTCGAAGCCCGCCTTCCGCAGGTGGCGCATCGACCGGCCGGCACGCTGGATCTGTATGACGTGGTGACCGGCTTCTTCGACGGGATCGCCCAGGTCGTGCTGCAGACCGGTGTGTGGTCGGGAGTCATCATCCTCATCGGGTTGCTGGTCAACTCGCGAATCACCGCTCTCGCCGCGGCAGTCGGCAGTCTCGCCGGATTCGGCACCGGCTGGGTCCTCGGGATGCCGCACTATGTGCTCGCGAACGGCCTCGCCGGCTACAACTCGGTCCTCACCGTCATCGCGCTCGGCGGTCTCTACTACGTGCTCTCGGTGCGGTCCGCGATCTTCGCCGTGTGTGCGGGGATCATCACCGCCGTCGCCCACGGCTCCATGATGACGATCCTCGCGCCGTTCGGGCTTCCGGTGATCACGGCACCGTTCGTGCTCGTCACGTGGAGCTGCCTGTTCGCGGCCTCGTCCCTGACCGCGCTACGCCCGGTGCACCCCGCCGATGCGTTGACGCCCGAGGGCAACCTGACACGCGGCGTGCGTCCGTGGAGCAGCGCGAACCCCTATGGATTCCGCCATGGCTGAATCTCGTGCAATATCGTTGAGACACACTGCATTCAATCTGGTGACTACCCACCCGAGCGCCGATGGCGCCTGAGGAATAGGAGGCTCGGCATATGACTGACCAGCGGCAGGATCGCGGCAATCGCTCGTTGCGCATCGGAGTGGCCGGCCCCGTCGGCACCGGCAAGAGTTCGACCATTGCCACACTGTGCCGGCATCTCGGCGCCGAGTTCGAGCTCGGAGTCATCACCAACGACATCTACACCGACGAGGACGCGCGATTCCTGCGCTCGGCCGGCGTGCTGCCGTCGGAACGCATCCGTGCCGTCGAGACGGGCGCATGCCCGCATACGGCCATCCGGGACGACATCACCATGAATCTCATGGCGGTGGAGGACCTGGAGCGCGACTTCGCGCCACTCGACATCACGCTCGTCGAGAGCGGCGGCGACAATCTCACCGCCACGTTCTCCCCTGCGCTGATCGACGCGCAACTGTTCGTGCTGGACGTCGCGGGCGGCGGCGACGTCGCGCGCAAGGGCGGGCCCGGCATCGCGCGGGCGGATCTGTTGATCATCAACAAGATCGACCTCGGCGAATACGTCGACGTCGACGTGGAGCAGATGGTCACCGATGCTCGGGCGGCGCGCGACGGGGCACCCGTGCTGGC
>CAYPQR010000070.1:0-9951 GCA_964412865.1 uncultured Intrasporangiaceae bacterium | reverse complement strand
CCGATCGGGCACCCGCTGATCGACGCGCTCTCCTGACACCGGCCGCCGGGGCGCGGCGGCCGCCGCCCTCGGCCGCCGTGCCGACCGAGCGAATGCCGAGTGCCGGCTCGATCGCCCGATATCGGCTCGGTCTGGCCGACACCGGCACCTGAGCAGGCTGAGGTGTACCCACGGTGTCGGCCCCTGTGCACACCCGGGCAATTCGTGTGCAGGAAATGACAATAGTTCTGCGGCACTTCCTTGACAGAGTGAACGGTGTCGGCGGGCGGAGCGCCCGACCTACGCGTGTGCAGGACCGATGACGGCGTCGGACCCACACCGCATGTGAAGGAGTCAACTCGTGAAGAACCGTTTCACCACGGCACCGTCGAAGGCTGTACTGGCATCTGCAGTGCTCACTGCGGTGCTGCTGGGCACCAGCGCATGTTCAGGTGGGTCCGCCGACACCGCAACCGGCGCGAGCGACAGCACGCTGCACTACGGCATCATCGGCAACCAGAACGACAAACTGTTCCCCTACGGTTCGGCGTCCTCTTCCTCGCAGACCATGCTGCGATACGAACTGTACGACAAACTCACGGACTTCAGCCCGGACGGCAAGCTGAAGATGGCGCTCGCCAAGGAGATAAAGCCGAACAAGGACTTCACCACCTGGGACATCACGCTGCGCGATGACGTGAAGTTTTCCAACGGAAAACCCCTGACGGCCGAAGATGTCGTCTACAGCTTCAAGCAGATGTTCGACAAGGACAACAACAGCACCGTCCCGCATCTGCTCTCGATGGTCGATCCGGACAAGGTCACCGCCGTCGACAAGCACCACGTGCGCCTCGAACTCACCCGGCCCTTCGCGCCGCTTCCGCAGAACCTCGCCTACGGCGACATCGTGATCATCAGCAAGGACTCGACGCGCGAAAAGCCCATCGGATCCGGTCCGTTCACGGTGCAGACCTATCAGGCCAACCGCGAGGCCGTCCTCAAGCGCAATGACGACTACTGGGGCGAGAAGCCGGATTTCGAAACGCTCGACATCACCTATTTCAAGGACCACGACGCGAAGCTCAACGCGCTGCTGTCCGGTCAGGTCGATCTGGTCGCGAAGATCAGCGGCTCCGACCTCCCACAGCTCAAATCGGCCGGGAAATCCACGATATCCACCGATTCCGGCAGCTACTCGATGATCGAGATGCGCACGGATGTCGCCCCGTTCAACGATCACAGGGTGGTGCGAGCCTTCCAGCTCATGATCGACCGGCAGAAGGTGGTCGAGAACGCGTACGCCGGGGCCGCGCGCGTAGGCAACGACTACATGGCCGGCGGCGACACCTGCCCGGCACCGGATATCCCGCAGCGCAAGCAGGACATCCCGCGCGCGAAGAAGCTGCTCAAGGAAGCGGGGCAGGAGAACCTCGTGGTCACACTCACGACCGATGGCGCTTCGCCGGGAATGATGGAAAGCGCTCAGGTGCTCGCTCAGGGAGCCAAACAGGCCGGTGTGACCGTGCACATCAACAAGCTCTCGACCGCGGCCTTCCTCGACAAGTGGGGCGACTGGCCGATGTACATCAACATCACCGACCCGCCCTACCTTGTGGGTGCCTACGACCACTTCTCGGCCACGGGGGTCAACAACACGACCAAGTTCAAGAGCAAGAAGTTCGACGCGTTGCTCGACCGGATGGACCGCACCCAGGACGAGGACAAACTGTGCGACATCATCACGCAATCGCACAAGGTCATCAATGAGGACGGGGCTGAGATCGTGGCCGCGATACCCAAGTACATGACCGCTTTCGACCCATCGGTCAAGGGACTCAAGAAGGACAAGGAGGGCCGCGCCAGTTACATGTTCGGCGGAGTCTCCGTCGGCGAGTGACCGCCGGGGGCCCGCGACCGTGAAACCCGGTGCTGACACACCGCTGTGACCGTGGATTGCGGTGGGACCCCTCGTCCAACCGCAGTCGGTGATGAATCCAGCCCACTGATGAAGGCAGACAATGAACAGTTCAAAGACCGGCCCGACCACTGGCCTCGTGGTCGACGAGCTCAGCGTCGTGCGCGATCTCGACGGCGCCCCCGTGGTCCGCGAGATCTCGTTCACGGTGGAAGCTGGTCGGATCCTCGGCGTCGTCGGCGAGTCCGGGTCGGGCAAGACCACCCTGGCCCTGGCTCTGCTCGGCTTCGCCGGCCCCGGCCTGAGGATGCGAGCCACACGGATCCGCCTTGATGACACAGACCTCGATCTGGCTTCGCCGGCATCAGTCAATCACGCTCGCCGCGCGCTCATCTCCTATGTGCCCCAGGACCCGAGCGCCTCACTCAACCCGGCACTGAGCGTGCGAACGCAGCTCTTCGAGCGCCTTGGTGACCGTGGGACCGAGTCCACGGCGATCGTGCGGCAGATGATGAGCAGCGTCGACCTGCCCTCCGACGACGCATTCTTCTCCCGTCGGGTCGGCGAGCTCTCCGGCGGCCAGCAGCAAAGGGTCGCGATCGCGATGGCCGCGGTGACGAAGCCGGCTGTGCTCATCCTCGACGAACCCACCACCGGCCTCGACGTGTCCACGCAGGCCTCCGTGCTGCGACTGGTCAAGAGGCTGTGTCGGGAGACGGGCATGTGCGGGGTCTTCATCAGTCATGATCTCGCGGTGATCAGGAACGTTGCCGATGACGTCACCGTCCTCTACGCGGGTTTCGACATCGAGCACGGTCCCACCCCCGAGGTGGTCGCCGGTCCCGGTCATCCCTACACCGAGGCGCTGCTGCGGTGCGTACCCGACCCGAAATCGATCTCGGACCTGTCCGGGATCCCCGGTCGGCCACCGGCCGTCGGGGCTGCTGAGCCAGGCTGCCCGTTCGCGCCGAGGTGTGCCCACGCAGTCGACTCGTGCACCACCTCGGTGCCGCCGATGGTGTCCACCGGGCGCGATGCCTCGGCGCGATGCTTCCGCCTCGGCGAGATCGACCTGGGATCGGACTCCCGCTGGACGATCGGCGATCGCGTCGGTCCCGAGGATGTCGCGACTGAAAATTCGGGGCAGACCCCTGTGCTCGCCGTGTGCCACCTCGACGCGAAGTACGGCAGGACCCAGGTCCTCCATGATGTCGACCTTCATGTCGGGACCGGAGAATGCGTGTCGATCGTCGGTCAGTCCGGCAGCGGTAAGACCACGACCTCGCGGTGCATGATCGGCCTGCACTCCGACTACACGGGTGAGGTGGTCTTCAATGGCGAGCTGCTGGCGCCCAAAGCCAAGCGTCGCACTCTCGAGCAGCGGCGGAGGATCCAGTACATCTTCCAGAACCCGTTCAGTTCGCTCAACCCACGTCAGACGGTTGGGTCGAGCATCGCGGCGCCGTTCGGTCTCTACTTCGGGATGAAGAAGGCCGAGGCCGCCGACAAGGTCGCCGGCCTGCTCGACCGCGTCGGTATGTCCCCGGACATGGCCAAGCAGTACCCCAACCAGCTGTCGGGTGGCCAGCAGCAGAGGATCGCGATCGCACGGTCTCTGGCCGCGAACCCGGACGTGCTCATCTGCGACGAGATCACCTCGGCGCTCGACGTCTCGGTTCAGGCCTCGCTGCTGACCCTGCTGCGCGAACTCACCGACTCGGGAGTGTCGATCGTCTTCGTCACCCACGATCTGGGCGTCGTACGCAACATCTCCGACCGCACCTACGTGCTCAACGGTGGCGTCGTCGTCGAGGACGGCCCCACTCTCGAAGTCATCGATCACCCGAAAGATGCCTACACGATCTCCCTGCTCAGCGACGCCCTGTCGCTGGTGGGTTGAAGCCGCACAGGTCGACCCGTGCGCATACACCGCCCGATGACGTGCGCCCGCACGACAAACCGATAGGAGCACACCACCATGTCCGACACCAAGTACGGCCACCTCTTCGTCACGAACGCACGCAGCGCCGACTCCGACTTCGCAGGCGAGAACGGCGAAGACACCAAACTGCCCAATGTGGGTGTGGGCCTCGCGATGATGGACGAGAAGGCCTACCCGGAATCGAAGATCTTCACCACCTCGGCGATCATCACCGAATCCGATGAGCGCACCCTCTGGGTGCCGGAGCACAAGCACGAATACGACGAGATCATCACGTGGCGCGGCCTCGATCCCGAGAACCCGAATGATCTCGGCGCCGAGCTGTTCATGACCATCGACGGTGAGGAGCACATCGTCAACACCAGCGGTTCGGTCTATGTGCCGGCCGGCACCGATCACTGCCCATTGGGGTGGAACTACGTCAAGCGCCCGTTCGTGTTCAGCATCATCTTCCTCCACGGAGGCTACGAGACCGATGAGCACACCCGCGCTCGCGACTGAGCGGGACGCTGCGGTCCCTCGGCAGCCGGTGCACATCTCTCCCCATGGCGAGAATTGACTCGCCGCGCACGATGCTGGCCGCCGGGGGAACCGGACGTCGAGCGATCTGGAATCGGGTGCCGTCGCGGATCACGATGGCTTTGACATTCATGAACTCCTCGAACGCAAAGGTGCGTGATCTTCGATGAGAGGCAACGCCCATGATCTGCTGACGATCGCTGCCGACTCTGCGATTGACTGGCAGTTGGCATGCAGCTCCGCGTTCGTCCCGCTGCGCATCAGCGGGTGCTCCGAGACCGACTTCCGGGCACAGATGCAGATGCGCACCTTCGACGACATCTCTCTGTGCGGCATCCGTGCCCAGGCCCATACCGTCGTGCGGACGCCGGAGCTGATCGTCGGTGATGTGCGACCGCACTTCAAGATCAGCCTGCAGATCGCGGGCCGCGGCCGCCTGATCCAGGACCATCGCTCAGCCGACCTCGTCCCCGGTGACCTGGCCGTCTACGACACCAGCAGGCCGTACCGACTGGAGTTCGACGGACCGTTCCGCTCGATGGTGCTGATCTTCCCCCACTCACGCCTGGGCCTCGACCCCGATTCGATCGCCGCTCTCACGGCAGTGCGTTTGAGGCCCGACATGGGGCTGGGGCCGATCATCAGCCCGTTCCTGCTGGAGCTGGCGAAGAACCTCAACCAGATCAGTGGGGAGAGCGGGATGCGGCTGAGCCTCAACGTCATTGACATCATCACCACGATGTTCGCCCAGCAGCTTGCCGACAGCGGACAGGCGCGGAGCACCCGCGAGGTGGCCATCGCCGATATTCGGCGCTACATCGACGATCGGCTCTCGGATCCCGAGTTGAGCCCGGAAACCATCGCCGAGGCGCATTTCATCTCGCTGCGCGGTCTCTACTCGCTGTTCCAGGCCGACGGCACCACCGTCGCCGGTTGGATCCGGCAGCGGCGACTGGAGCGCTGTCGTCGCGATCTGAGCGATCCGCGGTGCGCGAACCATCGGGTGGGCGTGATCGCTGCCCGGTGGGGGTTCCTCGACGCCGCCCACTTCAGCCATGTCTTCCGCGCGGCCTACGGCACAAGCCCCGGCGCCTATCGCAAGGCGCTGCGCACGCCGAACACGACACCACCCACCGCGCCGGCGGGCGTACCCCAGAGAGGAAGGACTCTCAGCCGTGCCTGTTGATACGCCCACCAGCAGCGTCGACACGCCCACCAGCAGCGTTGACACGTCTACCGGTAACGTCGAAGTCGGCCTCCTGAAGAAGAACATCTATGCGGTGCTCAGCCGCCTGATCCAGGTCGTGCTCACCCTCTTCGTCATCTCCATAGCCGTATTCGTCATCACTCAGGCGTTGCCTGGTGATGTCGCGACGATCATCGGCGGAAAGAACGCTACGCCGGAGGACCTCGCCCGCATCCGGGAGCAACTGGGCCTCAACGATTCATTCGTCCATCAGTATCTGTCGTGGATCGGCGGGGTACTCAACGGTGATTTCGGCCTCTCACTGGTGTCCCAGACGCCGATCGGGCCGAGCATCGCCGAACGGGGATTCAACACGTTCGTCCTTGCCGCGATCTCTCTCGTCGTCGTCATCATCATCTCGCTGGTCTTGGGCATGTACTCGGCCTGGCGCAAGGACAAACTCTTCGATCGCATCGTCTTCGGCGGCTCGATCCTCGGCAATGCGATTCCCGACTTCATCGTCGGGGCATTCCTCGTCCTCTTCTTCTCCACCTATGTCTTCCACTGGCTCCCCGCCGTGTCGGCGATCGGCCCCGGCGAGATGCCGTGGGCCTCGCCCAGATCGCTCATCATGCCCTGTCTCACGCTGATCATCCCGGGAGCGGCCTACCTCTCGCGGCTGATCCGTGCCGGTTTCATCGACATCCTCGACTCCCCGTACATTCGTATGGCGCGGCTCAAGGGGCTGAGCTCGCGGGCGATCCTGTTCAAACATGCGCTGCCAAATGCGCTTTCAGCCGCCGTTCCCGCATTCAGCCTCGTGGCGGCGCTCATGGTGGGTGCCGTGGTCATCGTCGAATTCCTCTTCAACTATCCCGGCATCGGCGGTTACCTACTCGACGGCATCAACGATCGTGACCTGCCGGTCATCCAGGCCACCGGTCTCGTTATCGGCGCCGCGGTCTATCTGCTCAACCTCATCGCAGATCTGCTGTCGAAGAGGTTCTCGATCTGAGTAGTCGAGCGTGCTCGAGACACCACACGCCCCTCTCAGACCTGCCACCCACCTCATCCGAATCCAGGGAGGATCCGCACCATGGCATCCCTCAACGACTCCGTCGCCGATGGACGCAAACGCATCATCATCAGCGTCGTATTCGTCGGCATCATGTTCGCCTTCGCGATCTTCAGCTTCTTCATCGCACCGGAGAATCCCAATGAGTCACTGTTCACCAACTTCCAGCATCCATCGGCCGATGCGCTGCTCGGTGGTGACTATCTGGGACGCGACGTCCTCTCCCGCGTGCTTTACGGTGGACTCAACCTCGCATGGATGGCTCCGATCGCCAGTGCCATCGGCGTCACGATCGGAGCCGCTTTCGGCATCTTCGCGGCCTACTACGGTGGGGCGGTCGACATCGTGCTGATGCGCATCGTCGATGTCCTCCTCGCCTTTCCCGCGATCCTCTTCGTCCTGCTGTTCGTGTCGATGCTGGGTCCGAACCTGTGGCTGATCACCGTTCTCGTGGGCTTCTCCCTGGCGCCGGGGGTCGCTCGCGTCATCCGGGGAGCGGCGATGAGCATCTGTCGGAGGGAATACGTGATGTGGGCGACCGCCGCGGGCTTTCCCAGTGCGACGATCGTCCTTCGCGATATCATTCCCAACCTCATCTCGCCCCTGGTCGTCGAATACGGCATCCGGCTCATGTGGGCGATCGGCGGCATCGCGTCGATCAGCTTCCTGGGCTACGGCGTCCAAGCTCCTACGGCCGATTGGGGGCTCATGATCAGTGAGAACAAATCGGGTATGGTCGCACAGCCATTGGCGGTGGTCGCACCGATGCTGGCGATTCTGCTCTTCTCATTGGCCTGCAACCTCTTCGTCGAGAGTTTCGGCCGGAAGATCGCCCGGACCTGAGGTGCCTTGCGGCTCAGGCGTGCTGCCGGCGGTACTCGCGCGGCGAGATACCGAACGCAGATTTGAAGGCGCGCGCGAAGTGTGCAGCGTCGGAGAATCCCCACCGGTTCGCAATCGCGGCCACTGGTCGGTCGGCGCAGATCGGATCGGCGAGGTCCCGTCGGCAGTGTTCGAGCCGACGGGAGCGGATCCACGATCCGACTGTGCTCTCGGAGGAGCGGAAGAGGTTGTGCAGATGACGCGTCGAGATGAAGTGCTCCGCTGCGATCGTCTGCGGCCCGAGATCATGGTCGCCGAGGTGGTCGTCGATGTAGGTGTGGATCCGCAGCAGCAACTGCTGTTGCGGGGAGGTCTCGGGTGTGCGCAGATCGAGTTCGTTGGAATACATCGTGGTGATGAGGTCGAGAGCGTTATGGGACAGTCTCCGCCCGCTGGAGCCCAAGAGGTGTGCGAGATTCTTCGACATCTGGGCGAGGAACGGACTGACGACGCTGCCCAGTCGCTGATCACCGGGCATGCGGACGGCGGTAAGCTGAGCGACCGCCTCAGCTGGGAGTTTGAAGAGTTCGTGGGGGAACATCAGCACCATCGAACGGAAGTCGTTGTCGAACGACAAGGTGTATGGGCGATTCGTGTCGTAGACAGCCAGATCCCCCGGGAGGAGAACAGCCTCTCTGCCGTCCTGAATGAGCAGGCCGGCGCCGGAGAGGATGAGGCTGAGCTTGAAGTAGTGGCGGCCACCATCGCCGATGAGCCTCGGTGTCCTCTCCACCGTGTGCCGGGAGGCCGCGATATCACAGAGGAGGAAGTCGTCGAAGGTGCGGGAGGCGATCGATCCTCTGAAGTTCGGGAGGCTGGTGTCCGGGACGTCCAGGGGGACGAACGAGTCCGATACCAGATTCCTCCACTGATCGAGCGAACGCGCCGTGGCGAGATTGAGCGAGTCGGCAGTCATCGACGTCTTTCCTCGGGACCTGAGCGACAGTGCACGGTGGCAGATGAGCCACCAGCATACGCAGATATGGGCCGGGATGCTCTCCGGTTGTCGGAAAAAGCGTCCATGCCGTCGGGTTCGATCCGACGTCCAAGGTCGGCAATAGGATCGGTGCGAAAAGTTGGATGCCGCTACTTTGCGCCGGTAGCCCGGTCGGTCCGTTCGCGGACTATCCCGTCGTCGATGTCCCCGGTGAGGCATCGAGGACGAGGCAGGGGACGAGGAGACAGTCTGTGGAGTTGAACCTGGACGGTCACACCGTGGTGCTGACGTCGGCAGCCTCGGAGGTCGGCAAAGCGTGTGCCTCTGCCTTCGCCGAGGAGGGCGCTCAGCTCGGCCTCATCGATCTGGACGCGCGGGCGGGGATCGAGCTGCAACATCGTCTCGAGTGCGAACTCGGTGCCGATTGCGCGTTCATCGCTGCCGACATCACCGCCGAGGCGGAGGCGGCTGCGGCCGTCGACTCCTTCGCCGCTCGATTCGGCGGACTCGATATCGCGATCGGCGTCGCCCCGCCGTCGAGCGTTCCCTCGGTGCCCATGCCACTGCTCGACGCGATGACGTGGGACGAGCAGATGTCGGCGCGGGTGCGGGGGCTGTTCCTCTTCGTCAAACATGCCATGCCGCATGTGGCACGTTCGGACCACGGTTCGGTGGTTACGGTCACCCCGGATGTGCTGGCCCCGGCACATCCGGGCATGGTGGCGCCGTATGCCTGCGCCGGGGCGATCGAGCATATGACCACGGTCTTGTCCCACGAGCTGCGGGCTCAGGGGAGTAGGGCCAATTGTGTGTGCCCACAGCGGGGGATCACCTCGCCGGAGGTGGCGGCCTCGGTCGCCGATCAGGTGCTCTATCTCGCCTCGGATCGGTCGACGGCGGTCAACGGCACCGTCATGGCCGTCGGCTGAGCGTTGCCACACCGCACAGTCGGATGGAGTTCGCCCGGCGGCAGAGTCTCTCACGCCCGGGGAGCCGTCACAGACTCGTGAAGATCTTCGAATTGATGCGCCACCGGCCATCGCGACGGACCAGACCGAAATGATTGCGGAAGTCGAGGCCGAGGAACTGCTTCTCGTCGAGGATCGCGGTGGCGACGTCGCCGGTGACCTCAATCGAGTGAACCGTGTGTGTGTATTCGGGCCCGGCGGGGTCGGCTCCCGCGATGACGTTCGCCGCGAAGGCCGCGCCGGTCATGGTGACGTAATCGCCGGCGAGGTGCCCCCACATGACGGCATCAGGACTGAAGGCGTCGGCCACCGCGTCGGAGTCGGCGGCGGCGCAGCCGTCGACATAGGCGAGCACAGCAGCCTCGACGGCGGAGCGATCGGTGGACGCATCGGAGGTCATGGTGTGGTCCTTTCGGTGGTGTGGGCGCGCAGGCTCCCCACAGACGAGTCAGGCGCTACCTGCATGTCCTACCGGCCTGTCACACAGCGCCGGCGTCGCGGGCGGTCGTCAGGTGCCCTGGTCGGCGATCTTGATCGTGTAGTGCACC
>CAYPQR010000069.1:0-9994 GCA_964412865.1 uncultured Intrasporangiaceae bacterium | reverse complement strand
TAGGTCATGTGAAGCGTTCCTCCTGCGGTTGCGGACCAGCGGCGGCTTCCTGGACAAAAGCACGGGTGCCACGTGGCGCTCTCTAGTATGCCGACCGTACGGCTTTCGATCTTAGTGAGGTGTGGCTCACGGAAACACTGCGTCTCGGCATGCGTGTCGTCGTGCGTTATCGCGTCGGCGACCAGGCGACCGACGCGCTCGGCGACGTCGTCGGCCTCGATGAGGCGACGGTGACCGTGCGCACCCGCAAGCACGGCGACGTGCCCATCGGCTGGGACACCGTCGTGGTGGCGAAACCCGTGCCACCGGCGCCCGCGCGGCGCGGCCGGCCGCACCGCGCGATCGGCATGGCCGACCTGCAGGAGTTGATGGTCGCGGGCATGCCGCCGCTGGATTCCGAATGGCTCGGCCGTTGGCTGTTGCGCACCGCCGAGGGTTACACCGGCCGGGGCAACTCGACGCTGCCGCTGGGTGACCCCGGGCTGCCACTCGACGACGCTCTCGCCCACGTCGAGCGGTGGTATGCCGACCGGGGCCAGCCCGCGCTCGTGCAGATCTACGGTCCGGCCGGCTTCGACCCTGCCGAGGACGCGCTCGGCGCCGACCTGACCAGGGACGGCTGGCGGATCTTCCAGAAGACGCTGGTGATGACCGCCGCAGCGGGCGAGGTCGCCATGGCGATCTCGCCCGACCCCGTGCCACACGCACCCACCGGCGGGCAGACATCGAGCGCCGATCCGGCCACGCGGGACGGCACATCCGAACTGCCGGTGCGTGTGACCGTGACGACCGAGCCGGGGCCGGCCTGGTGGGCCGGCACGTCCGACCGCACCAAGCAGCACCGCGCGACGGTCGAGAAGGTGCTGCCGCGCATCGAGAACGGGCTCTATCTGGGCCTGACCGGCACAGACGGTGAGGCGCTCGGCGCGGCGCGCGTCGCCCTGACGACCGGATGGGCGGGAGTCTTCGACGTGCACGTGACGCCGGCGGCCCGCCGGCGCGGCCTGGGCCGGCGGCTGGTCGCCGAGGCCGCACGGGCTGCCGCCGCGCGGCGCATACGGTCGTTGTATCTGCAGGTGGGCGCCGACAACGACGCCGCGGTCGGGCTCTATCGCGCGATGGGCTTCACCGTCCACCACGACTACTACTACGCGAGACGTCCCTGAGCACGCCCGAGGCGCCGGCTGGTGAGATGTGCCGGTGAATGCCGACACCGGCTGTCGGTAGCCGTGGCCGGCCCTGTTCGAGGGTCAGCCGTCCCGTTGTGCCACCAGCACCACGGCCGGCCCGATCTGGCCGTCGCCGGGTAGTCGCAGCTCCGCGACGGGCCGTAGCCCGGCGTGCTCGATGAGGCCGACAAGTTGCTCGGGACGCCATCTGTGAGTCGTCCAGCGCACCGGGACTCCGCCATATGCCTCCGTCCGCACGGCGTCATCGTCGCCAACGTGTGTCGCGATGATGACCTGGCCCCCTACCACCAAAGCTCGGGCGAACGAAGCGAGCACGTGCGGTAGGACGTCACGGGGCAAGTTGAACAGCGACCACCACCCCAGCACCCCGGCCAAGGAGCAGTCGGCGAGGTCGAGGTCAGTCGCCGATCCGACACGGAAACGGCACTGTGGGTGCAGCCGCCGCGCATGCTCAATCATGCGCACGGACAGGTCGACGCCGGAAACATCGAGCCCGCGCTCGGCCAGATAGGCGGTCACCGTGCCCGGTCCGCATCCGACGTCGAGCACCGGACCGAGACCGCCGACAGCACCGGCAAACACATCGATCGTGGCCCGAAGCCACGGCTGTGCCCTGATGTCCCCGAGACCCGTTGCCGCGACCATCTCCACGTAGTTGTCTGCCACTCGGTCGTAGGAGTCCCGCACGACGTCGAGATCTGCTGGCTTCGGAACGCCACGAGAACTCATTCACCCAACCCTAAGGGAGGGGTGAGGCATGCGATGACTGACTATTCGCGGGTGCTGCGTGACTTCTCGCGCAGGGGGTCCAGCAGTTGGGCGAGATGTATGCCGGGGCGGCCGGCGAGGTCGTCGGCCTGCGTGCGGCAGGAGAACCCGTCGGCCAGCAGCGTGGCCTCCGGGTCGTCGCGCAGCGCGGGCAGCAGGTCGTGCTCGGCGACCTTGACCGACACGTCGTAGTGGCCCTGCTCGACTCCGAAATTGCCTGCGAGACCGCAGCATCCGGCCACCTGCGTGACGGTCGCTCCGGCGCGCCGGAGCAGTGCGGCGTCGGGCGACCATCCCATGATCGCGTGATGGTGGCAGTGCGGCTGCGCGGTGACCTTCTCCCCCGACAGATCGGGCGGTGCCCAGCCGTCGAGACCGCCGAGCAGCTCCGCGAGCGTCTTGGTGGCTGACGCGACGGCGCCCGCACGCTCCGCGCCGAGCAGTTCGACGGCGTCGCCTCGCAGGACTGCCGTGCAGGACGGCTCCAGGCCGACGATCGGGATCCCTTGCTGCACAGCGGGTGCCAGATCGTCGACGAGCTTGCCGAGGATCCGCTTCGCCGCGTCGAGCTGGCCGGTCGTGATCCAGGTGAGCCCGCAGCATCCGTCGCGATCGGTGATGACCGGCTCCAGACCGGCGTCGCGCAGCACTCGCACCGCGGCCTTGCCCACCTCCGGCGAGAAGTGCCCGGTGAACGTGTCGGTGACCATCAGCACGCGGTCCGGTTCGCCGGCCGTCTGTGAGACCGTGCGCACACCGTGCTTCGCACACCATTCGCGCAGCGTCTCCGGGGCCATCTGCGGCAGCGAGCGCCGCGGGTCGACGCCGGCGAGCTGCTTGAGCCGTTCCATCTTGTCGCCCATGCCGAGCGCCGCAGCGGCGAGCTTCGGCATCCGCGACCCCATCCGCACCCAGCGGGGCAGCTGGCCGAGCACGTAGTGCGAGCGCGGGCGCAGCCTGTGCCGGTATGACTGGTGGAGCACCTCGGCCTTGTAGGTCGCCATGTCGATGCCGGTCGGGCAGTCGGATGCGCATCCCTTGCACGAGAGGCACAGGTCGAGCGCCTCGTGCACCTCCGGGGCGTTCCATCCCTTGACCAGATTGCCGTTGACCATCTCCTGCAGCACTCGCGCGCGGCCCCGGGTGGAGTCCTTCTCCTCCCCCGTCGCGAGGTATGACGGGCACATGACCCCTCCCGCAGCCGAGTTGTCCGCGCGGCACCTGCCGACCCCGGTGCACCGGTGGACTGCCTGGGAGAAGTCGCCGCCGTCGCCGAGGTAGCCGAACGTCAGCGGTGTGTGCATCTTGCCGGCCACGGGGATGCGCAGGTGCGAGGACGGCGCGGCAGGGTCGACCAGGACCCCCGGGTTGAGCAGATTGTCGGGGTCGAAGTGCCGCTTGAGTTCGCTGAAGAGCCCCATCACCTCGGGTGAATACATCTTGTGCAGCAAACCGCTGCGCGCTCGCCCGTCGCCGTGCTCCCCGGAGAAGGACCCCTTGTATTTCGCCACGAGATCGGCTGAGGCGTCGATGAACTCGTCGAATCGTCGCACTCCTCCCGCCACATCGAGCGGGAAGTCGATGCGGATGTGCAGGCAGCCGTCTCCGAAGTGTCCATAGGGCAGCCCGGTGAGGTCGTGTTCACGCATCAGCGCATCGAATTCGCGCAGGTAGGCGCCGAGCTGGTCGGGCGGCACCGCGGCGTCCTCCCACCCGGCGTGGGCGGGTAGGTCGCGCGGGCTGCGCCCCGAGAGGCCCGCGCCGTCCTCCCGCACTCGCCACAGCGCTGCCGCCGTAGCCGGGTCGTCGATGACAGCACTGTCGATCGCACCACATCCGCGCGCGAGTTCGCCTGCCCTCGAGAGTAGTTCGCCGTGGTCGTCACCGGTGAGCTCGACGAACAGCCAGCCCTCGCCCCGCGGCAGTTCGGGCACAGCCGAGGGCCCGCGCCGCGCCGTCAAGATGTCGACGATCCGCTTGTCGAGCCCCTCCGCGGCGACCGGTCCGAACTCGCGCACGGTCGGCGCCGCGTCGCCGGCGTCATAGATGTCGGCATAGCCGAGCACGACGAGGACGCGGTGCGTCGCCTCCTTCACCAGACGCATCGTCGCCTCGGTGGTCACGGTCAGCGTGCCTTCGCTGCCGACGAGGAAGCGCGACACGTCGAGTCCGTGCTCGGGCAGGAGGTGCTCGGCCGCATACCCGGAGACCTGACGCCCGAACCGCGCGAATTCGGTGCGTATGACGCCCAGGTGGCGGGCGGCGATCTCGTCGAGGCCGGCCCACAGCGGGTCGGCGGCCACGACGTCCGCACGAGGGTCACCGTGGGTCGTGCGCAGCACGCGGCCATCTGCGGTCAGCGTCTCCAGCGCGAGGACGTTGTCGCTGGTGCGCCCGTATCCCAGGGCCCGCGACCCGCAGGCGTTGTTGCCGATCATCCCGCCGATCGTGCAGCGCGAGTGCGACGACGGGTCGGGTCCGAATCGCCAGCCCCGCGCGAGCGCCCGCTTCTGCAGCGTCGCATGCACCGTGCCCGGCTGCACGACCGCCGTCCCGGACGCCTCGTCGAGCTCGAGCACTTCACCCATGTGCCGGCTGAAGTCGAGCACGACTCCCTCACCGATGGCGTTCCCGGCGATCGACGTGCCACCGCCGCGCGAGACGAGAGGCACACCGGTGGAACGGCATACGGCGAGGGCGGCCAGCACCTCGTCGCGGTCGTGGGGCCGCACGACCACCTGAGGCACGAGGCGGTAGAGCGAGGCGTCGCTGGAGTAGGCGGCCCGCGTCAGATCGTCGTCCAGGACGTCCCGGATGCCCTCTCGGCGCAGCGCGTGGGTCAGGTCAGTGGTGTCGCTCACCCCTCGCAGCGTAGTGACTCGTGCACGACGGGCGTGGTGCGTCTTTCCCATCGATATATGGCGTCGAGCACGACCGGTGCGCCGGCCGGTCAGCCATTCGGGCCGGCGGATCGGCTGTGGAGGATGTCGAGCACACGTTGTTCGTCCGCGACGAGCACCTCGCGCTCGCGATCGTCGGCCCGCCAGAGGGCTTGCTGGATCTGTGCGAGGCGGGCGATCAGGTCGCGTGTGGTGGCGCGCTCGGGATCATCGGCCGCCGGGTCGAGCAGCGGGAGTGCGGGGGCAGACATGGCGTGGGTGTCCTTCCTTGACCGTCACGGCAGATACGCATGCATCGGGGTCAGGCGTCCGGCGTCCAGTGCACCGGTCCCGCCCGGATCGGCGGAACCGCTGATTCCTCGTGCTCCACGTGTCGCACCGGTATGGCCTGCCGACGCTGCCGGTCGTATCCGGCCCGCCGCGAGGGGTCGCCGAGGACGGCATACGCCGTGAGGATCGCTCTCAGATCGTCGCGGTCGGCCCCGCTCGGGATGCCGGAGCGAAGATCGGGGTGGTAGCGGCGCAGGAGGCCGCGGTAGGCCCGTTTGATCTGCGCATCGGTCGAGTCCGGGTCGACGCCGAGAATCGCGTAGAGATCCATGATGGTGCCGTAGACATCGTGGGAATGAGGGGTGGGAAAGGTGGCGACTCGCCCGGTCCGCGCTGAGGCATCGCGCCTTTCGGCCGGTGGGCCGCACCGGTGGAGGGTGCTGCGCCCCGACATCGACGGAATCGGCGGACGAGGTGAGCCGCCACGCGTTGTCAGGCGTTGATCGCCTGCTGCTCCCGACCCTTGCTCGTGATGGAGATCTTGCGCGGTTTGGCCTGCTCTGCCACCGGAATTCGTAGCGTCAGGACGCCGGCGTCGTAGTCGGCCTCGATGCGTTCGGTGTCGAGATTGTCACCGAGCACCAGCTGCCGGCTGAACGTGCCGCGGGGTCGTTCGGCCGCGATGAGGCTGTCGGGCTCGTCGGGCGCCGGTCGCTGCGCCTTCACGGTCACGACATTGCGCTCGACGTCGAGATCGATCGCGTCGGCCTTGACGCCCGGCAGATCGAACTGCACGACGAACGTGTCGCCGCTGCGCCAGGCATCCATGGGCATGGCCGCGGGGTTGGCCATGGTCCCGTTGCCGCGGAACAACTGCTGGGTCAGTCGGTCGAATTCTCGGAACGGGTCGGTGCGCATCAGGAGCTGTGCCACTGTGACCACTCCTTTCAGATGAAGGTCATCTGCTCCACTAATCTGTAGTGGCTGATATAGTTTTCTTATAACACAGGCGCCATGGTGACGACAAGTCCCCGTGACGGATAGATGGCGGTCCGCTGATACGGCCGGACCGCATACGGCACAAGAAGGTGGTCGATCGTGATCCTCAAGGAGATCTCTGTCGAACGGCTGCAGTTCACCTGTGGTGGCTGCGGGCACACCTGGAGCAGCGACTACGACGTGCAGCATGTCGAGGACGGTGTGGGGCACGACCGTGACTACTACTTCCACGACGGTCTGCCGAGCCCCGACCCGACGACGCCGGGCGGCGAATTGTGCCCACGGTGCGGGCGAAGTTCGCTGTGGGTCGACCTCGTCGCCCGACGCTCGAGCCCCGCAGTGACCGACCGCAGCGGCCACGGCGAAGGCACCCGTCCGACGGCCGCCACCACACGTGCCCGAGGCACGGCGCCGCTACTGTCCGGAGCCATGACCCAGGAGGATTCGTGAGCCCAGCCCTGGGTGAGCCCATCGGAGCCGGGCAGGGCGTCTATGCCATCTCCGTGGCGGCCGAACTGGTCGGAATGGACGTGCAACGCCTGCGGCTGTATGAGCGACGGGGCCTGCTCGAGCCCGAACGCACCAGCGGCGGCACCCGCCGATACAGCCGGGACGACATCGACCGGCTGCACCGCATCGGCGGCCTGCTCGACGCCGGCCTCAATCTCGCCGGCATCGCCATGGTCCTCGACCTGGAGGACGAGAACGATCGGCTCCGGCGCGGAGACGCGCAGACGGAGGGATGAGCGGGCACCGGCCAGCGCCTACTTGCAGATGACCCGATCCGCCGGGTTGTAGTGCGTCGTCTCACTCTCGTTCTTGACGACCTTGCCGCCCCTCTTGACCACCCGCGTGACGGTCACGTCGAACCCGTTGACCGGCGGCTGCTCCATGCAGTGCGCAGTGTGCAGCACCCGCGTCTTGGGCGGCACGATGTTGAACGGCTCGCCGGTGTGTGACGTGACGGTGAAGACGTCGCGGCCGTAGAGGCTGATGACGGCCGCGTTGCCCTCGGTGCCGGCCTTGATGATGATGCCGTGCCCGGAGTCGTTGGTCCACTTGTTGTCGATCGTCGGCACCCACAGGGTCGCCTCGCGGCCCATCGGGTAGCGCGAGATCCAGTAGCCGTGCGCCGTGTGCTCGTCCTCCTGCAGCCCCGCGAAGAACGTCGCGTTGTACATCGTGGTCGACACCTGCGAGATGCCGCCGCCCATGCCGGGCACGTCGACACCGCCGACCAGCACGGGCGCGTCGACGTATCCGTTGGCGCCGGTGATCGGCATCAGCGCCTTCAGCAGACTGAACTGCTCACCGGGCGCGACATACGTGCCGTCGATGCGCTCCAGCGCCACCTTGATGTTGTGGGTGCGCGCGGCGTTCTGCGGCCCCGTCGGGTATGGCGAGACGAACCTGGACATCAGCTCACGATGCTTGCTGTCCTCCTTGACCTGCGCCTTGACCTGTTTGGTCGACACCTCGGGCTGCACGACCCTGGTCCGGAGCTTCATGGTCCGGTCATCCGCCGTCAGCGATGCCAGCAGCGCCTTGTCGGCGCCCTTGGTGTCCAGTTCGGCGCCCTTCTTCGCCGGCGTGACCTTCGGGTCGCCGCCCACATACGTCACCTTGGCATTGACCGGGGGATCGACCAGGTTGCCGCCGATCTTGTCGAGCAGGCGCGCCAACGCCTTGGAGTCGACCGCCGGGCTGATGTCGCCGCCCTTGGTCTTGGCGCTCAGCACGCCGGAGATCATCGTGGGAGTCAGCTTCGCACTGCGCCCCGCCGCCGTGACGGTGACCGGGCCCGACATCGCGGGCTTCGCGAACTCCTTGACGAATGAGTCGATCTCCTTGTTGGTCAGCGCCGCCGGGGTCTTCTTCACCTCACCCGTGAATGAATGCTTCGCCGGCCACCCGGAGTCGATCGCCCGCACCAGGCCGTCGGTGTCGAGATCGGTGCCGGGCGTCGACCTGGTCACCTTCACCTTGCCGTGGTCGAACGTCACGTCGCCACTCTTGGACTCGTGGTGCACCTTCGACGACAGCGAGGTGACCGACTCTCGCAGCTTGGTCCGGTCGACGTGACTGGCCACGTGGTCGACGGACGTGTCGCCGCTGAAGTGGCGCAGCATCGTGCCGGGCGCCAGCGAGAAGCCGGTCATGCCGTCGAGCGCGTGCGACGGGTCGAAGCTCAGACCCGCCTGCTTCGGCGTGAGTTCGAGGGTGTCGCCGTCGACGGTGATGGTGATCGGCTTCTCGGCCCGCTTCGCGAAGGCCTGGTCGAGCTTGTGCTGTGCCGCGTCCTTCGACATACCGCCCACGTCGATGCCGGCGACGGAGGTGCCCGGCGGCACCGTGTCCGCCTTGGCCGCGGCGACGCCGGCGTATGCGGCGGCGAGCGCCACGATCAGCCCCGCGCCACTCCATCCCGCGATGCGCAGCCCCCTGCGCCCGCCTGCATTCTGATCGTCGACGTCCCCATCGTCAGCGGTCACGGTAATGCTCCAAACTGGCCGCGGTAATACACCAGCGCGTCCCCCGGATGATCTGTGGTCGACATCCAGACTACGTTGCCCACCACCAGCGTGTGATCACCGGCGGGGTGCGTGTCGACCGTGCGGCATTCCAGTTGCGCGAGAGACTCGTCCAGCAGTGCGACGCCCGTCTCGGGGCCGCGGGTGTGGGGGATCCGTGCCAGCTGGCCGTGCAACGGCCGCCCCCGCGTCGCCAGCCATACGGCGGTGGCCCGGGCCTGCGCCGGCAGGATGCTCACGCCCCATACCCCGCTGCCCATGACCGCGTCGTGGTAGCGCGCGTCCCGCTCGATGCTGACGCACATCAGCACGGGGTCGAGCGACACCGACATGAGGGCGTTGGCGGTCATCGCGTAGTCGAGCCGCCCGTCCGTGGTCGTCACGATGGTCACTCCGGTCGCGAACCGGCTGATCACCCGCCGGTATTCGTCGGGGTCGACCTGCGGCAACTGCACTGCCTCACTCATCCCTTCCTCTCCCCCGGTCATCCGAGACGCCCGGACCGGTCGGGCAACAACTGCCCTGTCGCCGCGTTCACCCGCGCATATCCCTCCCGGCCCGAGAGCCGGCTCGCGATCCGGTTGGACAGGGCGAAGTATCCGTCATGGACGCTCACCTGGGTGCGATGGCACCTGAGCGCCTCGCTCTGCACGCCGACGGCGTCCGGGTCCTCGACGACGGTCGTCACCAGAACGTCATCCACCACGGACGGCGGGTATGCCGCGTCGACCGTGGGCACCTCCACCTGCGCCGAGCGGACGTTCTCGGCCAGCCATCGCCTGTCCTCCCGTGCCCAGGTGACCGGTGTGAGGGTGACATAGAGCGCCGGCGGGCGGCGGAGCAGACACACGGCCTCCCGCACCACCCGGTGGGTCTGGATGTGGTCGGGGTGTCCGTAGCCGCCGTGCCGGTCATAGGTCACGACGGTGTCGGCCTGGACCCGCTCGATGTGGGCGGCGACGAGGGACGCCGCGAGCTCCACCGACGCGCGGGCGAACGCCCGCGGGTGTGCCGCCGACGGCGTGCCCGCCATGCCGGAGTCGCGATAGAGCCGGTCGCGGCCCTCCCACTCGCCGAGGACGACCGAGGAGGCCACCCCCAGGCGTTCGGTGGCCGCGCGCAACTCGGCCCGACGCACCTGCGCCAGCGGGTCGGGGCCGTCGAAGGGGCGGGCCTCACCGGCCGGAAGCTGCAGATGCCGCAGGTCCGCCGGAATGACCTCGCCCTCCTCGCCGAGCGTGCAGGTCAGCACGTGCACCTGGTCGCCGGCGCGCACATGGTGCGCGATGGCGACGCCCGTCCAGAGCGACTCGTCGTCCGGATGGGCGTGCACGAA
>CAYPQR010000068.1:0-10215 GCA_964412865.1 uncultured Intrasporangiaceae bacterium | reverse complement strand
TCACACGTTACTACGATATGTAGTATCTACGACGTTACGTAGTAATTGCGTCCCTCGACAGGAGCACTCCGGATGGACCCCCTCGATCTGGCGCGGTGGCAGTTCGCCATCACGACCGTCTACCACTACTTCTTCGTGCCGGTCACCATCGGCCTGTCCGCCCTGGTGGCCGTGTTCGAAACCGCGTGGCTGCGCCGGCGCAATCCCGAGATGCTCCGGCTGGCCAAATTCTTCGGGAAGCTCTTCACGATCAACTTCGCGCTCGGGCTCGCCACCGGCCTGGTGCAGGAATTCCAGTTCGGCATGAACTGGTCCGACTACTCCCGCTTCGTCGGAGACATCTTCGGTGCGCCACTGGCCATCGAGGCACTGCTGGCGTTCTTCCTCGAGTCGACGTTCCTCGGGCTGTGGATCTTCGGCTGGGGCCGCATCCCCGAGAAGCTGCACGCGGCATGCATGTGGATCGTGCACATCGGCACGCTCCTGTCGGCGTACTTCATCCTCGCCGCCAACTCCTTCATGCAGAACCCCGTCGGATACCGCAACAACCCCGAGACCGGCCGCGCCGAACTCACCGACTTCTGGGCCGTGCTCACCAACGAGGTGCAGCTCGCCGCGTTCCCGCACACCGTGCTCGCGGCCTACATGACCGGTGCGGCATTCGTGCTCGGCGTCTGCCTCTGGCACGTGCATCGCCGGCGCGTGCCGGCCGACGTGCCCATGTATTCGAAGGGCGCGAAACTCGGCGCGTGGGTGCTGCTCGTGAGCGGTCTCGGGGTCGCGATCAGCGGGGACTTCTCCGGCAAGGTCATGACCGACGTGCAGCCGATGAAGATGGCCGCCGCCGAGGCCCTCTACGACACGCAGTCGGGCGCACCGTTCTCGATCCTCACCGTGTCGACACTCGACGGCAAGCAGGAGAAGATCGCCGTCACGGTGCCGAAACTGTTGTCGTTCCTCGGCACCGGACACTTCGACGGCACCGTTCACGGCATCAACGACCTGGAATCGGCATACCAGAAGGCCTATACACACGACGCCCACACACGGGCGGCCACCTACGTGCCGACCCTGCCGCTGACGTACTGGTCGTTCCGCATCATGATCGGCCTCGGGCTGGCCGCGGCGGCCGTCGCCATGGCGGCGCTGTGGACGCTGCGCCGTCGCACCGCGCCCGCCGCGCGTTCGCCCCGACCTCCCCGCGAAGCACGGAGTGAGGAACGAGCGAGGACTCCGTGCGGTGAGAGGTGGTGGGCATGGGCCGCGATCGCGGTGATGCTGCTGCCGATCTTCGCCAACTCGTTCGGCTGGATCTTCACCGAGACGGGCCGCCAGCCCTGGCTCGTCTTCGGCCTGCTGACCACGAAGGAGGGAGTCAGCCCGGGCACGACCACCGGCGAAGTCGCCACGTCGCTGCTGGTCTTCACCGCGTTGTATGCCGTGCTCGCCGTCATCGAGGTGAAACTCACCTGCCACTACGTCAGGGCCGGGGCCCAGCCGTTCGACGACGACTACGACCGCGATGACGACGACGCCGACGAGACGTTGGCGTTCGCCTACTGAGCCGCAGAACTGCACAAGGAGCCGACCATGGATCTGCCCACCTTCTGGTTCGTCATCATCGCCGTGCTGTGGACGGGGTACTTCGTCCTCGAAGGCTTCGACTTCGGCGTCGGCATGCTCTTCGCTGTGCTCGGCCGCGGGACGGACACGGAGCGTCGCCGGAGAGTGCTGCTCAACACGATCGGCCCGACCTGGGACGGCAACGAGGTGTGGCTGGTCACCGCGGCGGGTGCGACGTTCGCCGCGTTCCCACAGTGGTATTCGACGATGTTCAGCGGCTTCTACCTGCTCCTGCTCGTCGTCCTGGTCGCCCTCATCGTGCGGGTGCTCGCCTTCGACTATCGGGGCAAGCGCGACGACCCCGCATGGCGGCGACGCTGGGACGCGGCAATCGTCTTCGGCTCGGTGACTCCGGCCTTCCTCTGGGGTGTCATCTTCACCAACATGGTGCGAGGTGTGCCGATCGACTCCGCAGGTGAATTCTCGGGCACACTGACCGATCTGCTCGGTCCGGCGGCAGTGTTGGGCGGGCTCACCACCACCGCGCTGTTCCTGCTGCACGGCCTGTTGTTCGTCGCGCTCAAGACCGACGGCGACATACGACACGACGCTCGGCGCCTGGCCACAGGCGTCGGCGCGATCACGGCCGTCCTGGCCGTCCTCGGCCTGTGGTCGATCGCCGGCGACGGCGGCCTGCCGATGGTCGTCGCCGGATGCAGTCTGCTGGCGCTCGTGGCGGGCGTCTGTCTGAACACCCGTGGCCGCGAGGGTTTGGCGTTCGCCGGCACATTCGCGGCGATCGCCCTGTTCGCCGCGGCCCTGTTCGCGGGCCTGTGGCCCGACGTGATGCCGTCCAGCACCGATCCCTCATGGTCGCTGACCGTCCAGGGTGCCGCGAGTTCTCACCTCACGCTGACGATCATGAGCTGGGTGGCGGCGATCTTCACCCCGATCGTCCTGCTCTATCAGGGCTGGACCTATTGGGTGTTCAGGCGTCGCATCAGCACGTCCCACATTCCCGACGCGAGGGATCCGCAGCCCGCCACCGGAGGATCCGCATGAAGCCGTTGTCGACACGGCTGCTGCGCGAAGTGCGCGGAGCACGCCGGGCCGTCGTCGCGCTGGGCGCGCTGGGTGTGCTGTCCGGCGTCGCGGCGATCGCCCAGGCCGTCGCGCTCGCCGCGCTGGTCGTTCGGCTGGTGGAGGGACGCGCGTTCGGCGCCACCTCGTTGTCGCTGCTCGCCATCCTTGCCGCTCGTGGGATGCTCAGCGCCGCAACGTCGTTCGTGGCGGGCCGCTCCGCGGTGCGCGTCTCGGGCGAGGTGCGCGCACGAGCAGTGCGGCGCTGGCTCGGTGAGGCCGCGGATGTGCGGCCACCGACGACTCACATGGTGACCGCGGCGACCACAGGCGCCTCGAGCATCGAACCGTACGTCGCGCGCTACCTGCCCGCCCTGGTCTGCGCGGCGGTGCTTCCGCCACTGGCTGTGCTCGCCCTCCTCGTCACCGACTGGCCCAGCGCCGTCATCGTGATCGGCACCCTGCCGCTGCTTCCGGTCTTCGCCGCGCTCATCGGACGCCACACCGAGCAGGCCACCGGACGTCGCTGGCATACGCTGCGGCTGCTCTCCGGCCACTTCCTCGACGTGATGCGGGGTCTGCCGACCCTCGTCTCGTATCAGCGAGCGGACGCGCAGGCGCGCACGGTGCGTTCGGTCGGGCTTCAGCACCGGCGAGCCACCGTGCGCACCCTGCGCATCGCCTTCCTGAGCACTGCCGCACTCGAACTGCTCGCCACCATCTCGGTCGCCATGGTCGCGGTATGCGTCGGACTGCGGCTGGCCTACGGGGCGATGGGCCTGGAGACCGCGCTCATCGCGATCCTCCTCACGCCGGAGGCATATTGGCCGATCCGGCGGGTCGGCCAGGAGTTCCACGCCGCGGCCGACGGAGCGGCGGCACTCGACGAGCTGCTCCCGGACCGACTGGCGACAGCTCCGGTCGCGCCCTCGCTGAGCGTGCAAGAAGGGGAGGTCGAGCTGACCTACCGCTATCCGGGTGCGGCGCATCACGTGCTTCACGGGCTGCGTGTGCCGCTGGTCCCCGGGCTGACCGTCCTGACAGGACCGTCCGGCTGCGGCAAGACAACCGCGCTCGAGGTGCTGGCGGGCCTGCGCGGCGGCACCGACACCGCGATCGACATCTCGGCACACCTGGTGACACAGCGTCCCTTCCTGATCCCCGGCAACGTCGCCGACAACCTGCGGCTCGGCGCCCCATCAACGATGAGCGACGACATGCTCCGCGCCGCAATGGATTTCACCGGCCTCAGCCGAGTATTGGGTGGCCATCCGGACCCGCTTCGCCTCCCGCTCGGAGACGACGGCAGCGGGCTGTCCGCCGGTGGCCGCGGGCTTGTCGCCCTCACCCGCGCCGTGCTCGACAGTTCGTCGACGCTGCTGCTCGACGAGCCGACAGCGCATCTGGATCATGAAGCGGCAGAGCATGTTCGGCAAGTCATCGCGGATCTCGCCCGTCATCGCCGGGTGGTGGTCGCCACGCACGACCACGCCCTCATCGGGCGCGCGGCGCACCGGATCGACCTGGCCGAGGCGGTGGCGGCATGAGCTACCTCCCGTGGTGGCGGCCGGCACCCGGCATCTGGCGCGCATCGGCCGTCGGCACCCTCGCATCGCTCTGCGGCGTCGCCCTGACCGCGACCTCGGGGTGGCTGATCGTGCAGGCCCACACCCGGCCGGTCATACTCACGCTGATGACGGCGATCGTCGCCGTGCGCGCCTTCGGCATCGGCCGCCCCGTGCTCAGGTATGCCGAGCGCATCCTCTCCCACGACGCCGCACTCGCCGACCTGGTGCGCCGTCGGACCCGCACCTACCGGCGACTGATCCCCCTCACCCCGGTCGGGCTCGGCCGCAGGCGACGCGGTGACCTGATGGCCGGGCTGGTGCACGATCTCGACGACGAGGTGGATGTGCAGGTGCGCGCGCTGGTGCCCCTCATCACAGCCGGGCTGACCGGAGTCACCGTCGTCGCCCTCGCCTGGGCGTTCGCGCCGCCGGTCGGCGAGATCCTGCTCGCCCTGATGCTCGCCTGCGGGTCCACGACCGTCGCATGCACCGTATGGGAGCGTCGCTCCGCCGCGCGCGCACTCGACGCACGAGCGGCGGTCCACGAGTCGGCGCAGCTCGCTCTGACGGACACGACCTCGATCCGCGCCGCCGGAGCCACCGAGGACGTCCTCGCGCGTCTGGACGCCGCACAGTCGGCGCTGTCGGCGGCGACCCGGTCACAGACCCGATCACAGGCACTCGCAGCCGGGGTGGTGCCCGCGCTCGTCGGTGCAGCAACCGCGTCGGTCGCATGGCCGCTGCATACGGCGCTGGGTGCCGGAACGATGAGCGGAGCGGTCGCCGCGATGCTGCTGCTCACACCGATCGCCCTCACCGACGTGCTCGGGGCCGTCCCCGAAGCCGGTCAGGCACTGATCCGCGGCCGCGCGGCACACAACCGCCTGGAGAGCGTCCTGTCGCAGGAGCGGCCGCCCCTGGCCGAAGGTCGTCACCGCGTCGATTCGGCGTCACCGCCGACGATCCGGCTCGACGCGGTCACCGCGAGCTGGGACGGGCACCGCATCGATCTGCCGTCCACCACCGCGACGATCCGCCCGGGTGAGCACGTCGGGATCGCCGGCGCCAACGGCGCCGGCAAGTCGACACTGCTCGCGCTCATCGCCAGGCAGCTCGAACCCCTCAGCGGCACCTATCGACTCAACGGACGCGACATCGACGCTCACGACGCGACCGCGGTGCGCAGCCTGTTCGCGATCGTCGACGACGATCCGCACGTGTTCGCCGGCACCGTGCGAGCCAACGTCGTGCTGGCGGCTCCGGGTGCGGACGACGCGCAGGTGCGCGACGCGCTGACACGAGCGGGTCTCGCAGGCTGGTTGCGTTCACTGCCGGACGGCCTGGACACCCTTCTCGGACTGGGCGGCCAGGACATCTCCGGCGGCGAACGCGCACGGCTGTCGCTGGCACGCGCCCTGCTGGGCGAGCGCCCCGTCATCCTGCTGGATGAGCCGGTCGCCCACCTCGATCACCCCACCGCGACCCGGGTGATGGCCGACATGCTCGCCGCCGCGCGCGGCCGCACCGTGGTCGCGGTCAGCCACCAGCACGACGGTCTCATCGGCTGCGACCGCCTCATCGGTATCGGCTCCGAGACGGCGGTCGACCCACGGCCCGCCCGGCCCGGCTCAACGGCCGCGACGTCTCCCTCGTCCGAGCCTCGGGATACGGTGTTGTCGTGACACGTGCACCGCGCAGGCCCGCAGGCAAGGGCGATCTCGAACGTGCCGTCATGGAGCAACTCTGGGAGCATCCCGACGGTCTGCTCGTGCGCGACGTGCTCGACCTGATGCACACCGACCTGGCCTATACGACCGTCATGACGGTGCTCGATCGGCTCGCGAAGAAGGGCCTGGTCACCCGTGTCCGGGAGGGCCGGGCATGGCGCTACTCGCCGTCGGCCAGTCGTGAGGAACAGACGGCGCGGGTGCTGCACGACACCCTCGGCGCGCTGCCCGCCGGCCGGCGCCGCCAGGCGATGCTGCACTTCCTCGGCGACTCGTCGCCCGACGAGCTGGCCGACCTGCGCGCCGCGCTCGCCCAGCTCGAACAGAACCACTGACCGAGTCGGTCAGTCGAGCGGCAGGTCGCCCGGGTCGGTGTTGCCACCGCACACGATCACCGTGATCCGCTCCCTGTATGACGGGGTGTAGGCACCGCTCAGCAATGCGGCCAGCGCGGTGGCACCGCCCGGTTCGGCGGCCACCCGCAGCTCCCGCCACAACAGATCGCGGGCAGCGGCAATATGCTCGTCGCTCACCAGCACGGACGCGACATCGGCGGCCTGGGCGGCCTCCCACGCCAGATCCCCGAGCACACTCGCGCCGAGCGAATCCGCCGCAATACCAGAGGGGGTGACGGCCGCCGGGCCGCCCTGCTCATATGCCGCGGCGAGCGCGTTGCAGGTCGTCGGCTCGACTCCCACGATGCCGACGTTGCCGCGGAACCAGGAGGCGACACCGCCCATCAGCCCTCCCCCGCCGACCGCGACCAGGATGGTGTCCGGCGAACTCTGTTCGGAGATCTCGACACCGATCGTCGCCTGGCCGGTCACCGTGCCGATCGCGTCGTAGGCGTGCACCGCGAGCGCACCGGGCTTCTTCGCCTCGTCCGCGCTGGCGTCGAGCGCTTCGGCGTAGGTCGCACCCACCTGGTGCACCCGAGCACCATACGAACGCAGCCGGGCGACCTTGGTGCCCGGAGCATTCGACGGCACGAAGATGGAGGCGGGGATGCCCAGCTGCCGGCCGACGTGGGCCACGGCCAGGCCGTGGTTGCCTCCGGAAGCCGCCACGAGCAGTTCCGGCGGTGACGCCTGCGACAGCACGGTCGCGAAGGCTCCTCGCGGCTTGAAGGATCCGCTGTGCTGCAGCAGTTCGAGCTTGAGCGCGACGACATCGCCGCTCGGCAACCGAAAGTCGATGCACGGCGTGCGCCGCAGGTGGGGGCGCACCAGATCGCGGGCGGTGAGGATGTCATCTCGCGTGGGCAACATGTGCTTCATTGTCCATCGTGCGGTGCGGCTTCGCGCGCCCGGTCAGGCGGCGAAGACGACCAGGGCCCCGAGCAGGACCGGCAGGAGGGAGACCACGGCCGCCGCCACCACGACGACGGTCGCGAGTATGCGATGCGGCCGGCGGTCGTGCAGACGCCCCAGCCGGATCAGCGGTCCCCCGCCGTCATACCCCAGGGCGGCATCAGGGTGATCGCCTGAGGCGAGGGCGACCAGCGCCCTGGCCACGGCGACATCACCGACGGCACGCACGGCCCGCCGGTCGGCGAGCAGTTCGATCAGCAGCGTGACCTCGGTCAGGCCGTGGGGGCTGCGCCACACCTGCGGCACCGCCGTGTGGAGGACCGTGAAGAACTCGAGCACCAGGTCGTGCCGCAGGCGCAGGTGAGCACGCTCGTGTGCGAGCACCCCGTCGAGTTCGGCCGGCGCCAGAGTGGCGATCGTGCTGTCGGAGAGCACGACTCGCCGCCGCACTCCGGGCACGCAGTATGCGGTCGGCGTCGGGTGGGAGAGCACCCGCACGCTTCGGTCACAACTGCCGGCGGTGTCGTGCGGAGCGGCCAGCAGGTCGACCATCACGCGGTGTTCGCGCCTGGTGCGGCGCAGCTGCGTGCCGACTCTGTGCCCCCGCACCAGCAGGCGGGCGGCCAGCAGTCCCGAGACGGACAGTCCGAGCAGGAGCATCCCCACGTTGTCGGCAGGCGCTGGCACGGCATCTCCGCGCCGCACGGTCTGCAAGATCGCCAGTGGCGCGAGCGCCAGCCCACCGACCACTGCAGCGAGCGAAACCGCCTGCCAGAGCAGGAGTCCCGCCCCGGGCACGCGCCGCAGCGCCCGCACTTCGGGCAGCAGTCTCGGCACCGGCCACGCGAGGACGACGACCGCCAGAGCAAGCGCCGCCAACCACATACCCTCATTATCGGCAGACGGTCCTCCCGCAGACGACCGTGGGCCCCGCCGATGATCGGCGGGGCCCACAGGCGGGGTGAGGCGGTCCAGGCACCGCCGACCGGCCGCGGTCAGACGCGCGAGAGGTCTGTGTCGTCCACCGGATGCAACTGGAGGTTGCCGGCGAGCTTCTCACCCTCCACATCGACGTGCGGGAGGATCTTGTCGAGCCACTTCGGCAGCCACCACGCGCCGCGGCCGATGAGGTTCATGACCGCGGGGATCAGCGCCATACGCACGATGAACGCGTCGAAGAAGACGGCGATCGCGAGCGCGAATCCCATGGACTGGATGAGCGCGTTGTCCTGCAGGATGAACGCGGAGAACACCGAGATCATGATGGCTGCCGCGGCAGCGACCACGCGCGCGCCGTGCCGGAATCCGTCGACGACGGCTTCCTTCGCGGTGTCTCCGTGCACGTAGGCCTCGCGCATTCGCGTCACCAGGAAGACCTGGTAGTCCATCGCGAGTCCGAAGACGATGCCGATGAGGATGATCGGCATGAAGCTGACGAGTGGTTCGCCGTCCACGAGTCCGAAGTGGCCCTCCTGGAATACGAGGACGGTCGCGCCAAGGGTTGCGAGCACCGAGAGCAGGAACCCCACCGTGGCGGTGAGCGGCACAAGGATCGAACGGAACACGATCATCAGCAGGATGAATGCGAGCCCGATCACCACGGCGAGATACTTCGGCAATGCCGAGGTGAGCGCCGACGACACGTCGGTCTGGATGGCGGTCACCCCGGTGACACCGATCGTCGTGCCGGTCTTGTGCTCGATGGAGCCCTGCGTGTCGCGCAGGTCGTTCAGCAGGTCGAGCGTCGCCTGGTCGTCCTGACCGCTCTTGGGTGTGATCAGCACCTGGGCGCCGGTGCCCTGCTTGTTCATCGCCACGATCTGCGCGTTGGCGACGTCGTCCTGGCTCGAGGCCCAGCGCACGATCTGCCCGAAGGCCTGCTGACGCTGCTGTGCGCCCTTGACGTCGGTCGCGTCGACCACCGTCATGAGCGGCGCGTTGCGTCCGGGGCCGAATGCCTCGGCGACCATGTCGGATGCCTGACGCTGCGTGGTGCTCGTGGCCGCCGTCGAGTCGCTCGGGAGAGCCAGGTGCATGTCCTTCGCCGGCACGGCGAGCGCACCGAGCACGATCACGACGAGGCCCACGACGATCGCGGGACGACGGCCGAGCATCCGCGCCCAGCGGACGCCGTTGTTGACAACCTTGCCGTGCTCATCGGTCTTGTCGACGCGACGGCGCACCCGGCCACCGAACGCCTTCGTCTTCAGCAGGCCGAGGATCGCCGGCAGCAGGGTCAGGGCGACCAACACCGCGGCCAGGACGGTGCCGGCGGCGGCGAGGCCCATGGCGGTCAGGAACGGTATGCCGACGACGGACAGGGCGGCGAGCGCGATCAGCACGGTCAGGCCCGCGAAGACGACCGCGCTGCCGGCTTTTCCGACGGCGAGGCCTGCCGCATGGGCCCGGTCCTTGGTGTGCCGCAACTCGGTGCGATAGCGCGACAGGATGAAGAGTGTGTAGTCGATGCCGACGGCGAGGCCGATCATCGTGGCCAGCATCGGTGTCGTGGTGGGGATCGTCCAGAAGTGCGTGGCGGCGGTGAGCCCGAGCGTGCCCAGTCCGACACCCACGAAGGCCGAGACGATGGGCAGGCCCGCCGCGACGAGCGATCCGAAGGTGATGAGCAGGACAAGTGCGGCGATCGCGACACCGATCAGCTCGCTTCCGCCGCTCTCGATCTCCATGGCCTGCATGCCGGTGCCCTTGACCTCCGCCTTGAGGCCGTCGTGACGGGCCTGCTTCAGCGCGTCGAGCACATGGTCCTGGGTCGCCGGCTTGACGTCGGCCACCTCGTCGACGTCGAAGTCCCAGGTGATGGTGCCGACCCGTGAATCCTGTGAAAGCGGCAGCAGCACCTTGGCATTCGCCTGTGCCTGCGCCTTCGGTGTGCCGGCCTTGACCGCTGCCGCCACGGTCTGCTTGTACTGCAGGTCGGAGGCCTTCACGGGGTTCACCAGCGGCTTG